>NZ_JBEOXT010000007.1:0-242835 GCF_040296685.1 Streptomyces sp. NPDC002054 | reverse complement strand
GTAATCGGGTGCACACCACGAGAGCGGGACAGTCATGCCGGAATATGGCCGACTGTCCACAGCGTCCTCGCTGTGTTGTTGCCTGCCAGACCGGTAAGGGCCTGCCAGGACTTTTTCAAAGGAACCTCATCCACCGAGGTGGACGGGGTATCAACTTCTGGCGTTGATTTTTGGCACGCTGTTGAGTTCTCAAGGTGCGGACGCTTCCTTTGTACTGACCCTCGCGGGCTTTCCTCCGGGCGCTTCCTTCGTTCTTGCTTTGTTCTTGCGTTCCCGACTCTATCAGATCTTTTCGGACCCGATTTCCTCGGCGCTTTCCAGGTTCTCGCTTTCGCGTTTCCCTTTCCGGCGGTTCCGACTCTATCAGATCCTTTCGGGCCTGACTCCCAGTCAGCGGGGTTTGTCTTCCGGGCTGTTGGGCCCTTCCGACTCCCGAACTCTAGCGGATTTCCCGGGCGGCTCATAATCGAGCCTCGGAAATGAATTCGGGCATGCCGAATGTGTTCCCGGTGGGGATCGTGCTGAGTTGGGTTGCCGCAACGAGGCGGCGGGAGTTGCTGTCGCAGAACCGTTACGGCCCCGCGGCAACCTGGAGAACATTACGGATCCATCAGGGGTGTGTCAACCCCGTGTCAGCCCTTGCCCTGGACGTGCTCCACACGGTCCAGCAGGCGGGTCAGGATGTCGCCCAGCACGCCGCGCTCCTCCGTGGAGAGGTCCTGGAGGAGGTCCTCCTCGAAGACCGAGGCCATGCGCATCGCGTCGAGCCACTTGCTGCGGCCCTCCTGCGTGAGCTCCACGATCACCCGGACCCGGTTGGACTCGTCCCGCTCGCGGGTGACCAGCCCCTCCGCCGTCATGCGGTCGATCCGGTGGGTCATCGCCGCCGGCGTCAGACCCAGCTGCTTCGCGAGCTCGCTCGGGCCCATCCGGTACGGGGCACCGGAGAGGACGAGGGCCTTGAGGACCTCCCACTCCGCGTTGCTGATGCCCAGGGCCGCGGTCTGGCGCCCGTACGCGACGTTCATGCGGCGGTTGAGGCGGCTCAGCCCCGACACGACCTTCTCGACCTGGGGGTCGAGGTCCTGGAATTCGCGCTGGTAGGCAGCGATCTGCTGGTCGATGGTCGGCTCGTTGACGGCCACTGTGCCGTCCGGCGTGTCACCCATGGTCCCGAGTATCGCACGATCCCGTTGGCATCTAACTCCTTCGATGTGTACTCTTAACACTCGAACTTTAGGTGTGAAGTCTTCAGCTCTAAGGGCAGGTGAGAAGTGACCAAGGTGATGGGCGCTGCGATGCGGCGGATCCAGGCCGGCAACGCGCTGACTGCGTTCGGCATCGGTTTCACGGTTCCGTTCCTCTATATCTACGTGGCGCAGGTGCGAGAACTGGGCTCCATGTGGGCGACGTGCGCGTTCGTCGCGTTCGCCCTCGGTGCGCTCATCGCGCTGCCCTTCACCGGGCGCGTCATCGACCGCCGGGGCCCGGTACCGGTCGTCATCGGTGCCGCGGTCACGGCCTCCCTGGGTGCGCTGTCCCTCGGGCTCGCCACCGGCGTGCTGCCGATCCTGCTTTCTGCTCTCGCGCTGGGCGCCGGCCAGGCCGTCATGCAGCCCGCGCTGGCCACGATGATCGTGTGGTGCTCGACCCCGGCGTCCCGGACCCGCTCCTTCGCGCTCCAGTTCTTCATGCAGAACCTGGGTCTGGGCATCGGCGGTCTGCTCGGCGGGCAGATCGTCGACGAGAGCCGTCCCGGCAGCTTCACCCTGCTGTTCAGCATCGAGGCCGTGATGTTCCTGGTGCTGGCCGGTGTCATCGCCTCGGTGAAGATGCCGCACGCGCCGACCATCACCGACGCCCGGCCGAAGGATCCGGCCCAGGCGGGCGGTACCGGCTGGCAGCGGCTGCTGGGCCACAAGGCGATGGTGCAGCTGTGTGTGCTGGGCTTCGTGCTGTTCTTCGCCTGCTACGGACAGTTCGAGTCGGGTCTGGCCGCCTTCGGCACCGAGGCTGCCGGGATCTCCCCGTCCACCCTCGGGTTCGCTCTCGCCGCCAACACCGGGGCGATCGTGCTCGCGCAGTTCGTCGTCCTGAAGCTGGTCGAGAAGCGCCGCCGGTCACGGGTGATCGCGCTGGTCGGGCTGATCTGGACGGTCGCCTGGGTGATCGCCGGGTTCTCGGGCCTCGGGCACGGCAGCGCCGTAATGGCTGCCGCCGCGTTCGTCACCACGTACGCGCTCTTCGGCATCGGCGAGGCAATGCTGTCGCCGACGCTGGCGCCGCTGGTCGCCGACCTGGCGCCGGAGGGTTCGGTCGGGCAGTACAACTCCGCCTTCGCCCTGGTGAAGCAGATGGCGCTGGCGCTCGGGCCGCTGGGCGTGCCGCTGGGGGCCGGGCTGCCGATGCTCTACATCGGGACCTTCGTGCTGGCCTCGCTGGGCATCGCCTGGCTGGCGCTGCGGCTCGGCCGGCAGCTGACCCCGGCGCAGGACAACCCCTCGCTGGTGCGGACCTCCCCGGCGCCGGTCAGGCCGCAGGCCGCGGCCGAAGCGGCCGAAGCCGTCGCCGCCTGATCCCGTCCGGCCGCCGTCCGGTCGTGCAAGGGCCCCCTCTCCTGTCGGAGCGGGGGCCCTTTTGCGTACCGGTGACCGGCGGCTACTTGTCCGGCAGGGCGAACTCGCACCAGACCGCCTTGCCGCCGCCCGGGGTGCGGCGGGAGCCCCAGGAGGAGGCGATGGTGGCGATGATCGAGATTCCGCGGCCGGTCTCGTCAGCCGGTTCCGCGCGGCGGCGGCGCGGGAGGTGGTCGTCCCCGTCCGTCACCTCGATGATCAGCCGGCGGTCGGTGCGGCGCAGCCGCAGCCGCATGGGCGGGGTGCCGTGCTGGAGGGAGTTGGCGACGAGCTCGCTGGCCGCCAGGACCCCGAGGTCGCACAGCTCGACCGGGAAGCGCCAGGAGGCGAGCACGCCCTGGGCGAAGGCGCGGGCCCGCGGGGCCGCCTCGATGCCGCCGAGGAGTTCCAGGGCGGCGTTGTGGAAGAGCTCGGCATCCGCTCCGGTGCGGGTGGGGTGCTGGAGGACCAGGACGGCGACGTCGTCGTCGTGGTCCGCGTCGACTCCGAGGGCGCGCATCAGGCGGTCGCAGATGACGGCCGGGGTGCCCTGGGCCCCGGACAGGGCGCGTGCCAGGGCGGAGACGCCCTCGTCGATGTCCTCGCCGCGGCGCTCGACCAGGCCATCCGTATAGAGGACGGCCGTGGAGCCGGGGCCGAGGGCGATGGTGCCCGAGGAGTGCAGCCAGCCGCCGGTGCCGAGCGGTGGGCCGGTCGGGTCGGCGGCGCGGCGGACCGTACCGTCCTCGTCGCGGACCAGGATCGGGAGGTGGCCGGCGGAGGCGTAGGCCAGCAGGCCCTCGTTGGGGTCGTGGACGGCGTACACGCAGGTGGCGATCTGGCTGGCGTCGATCTCGGCGGCCAGTCCGTCGAGCAGCTGCAGCACCTCGTGGGGTGGCAGGTCGAGGCGGGCGTACGCGCGGACGGCGGTGCGGAGCTGGCCCATGACGGCGGCGGCGCGGACCCCGCGGCCCATCACGTCGCCGATGACGAGCGCGGTGCGGCCGGCTCCGAGGGTGATGACGTCGTACCAGTCGCCGCCGACCGCGGCCTCGGTGCCGCCGGGCTGGTAGGTGGCGGCGATGCGCAGGTCGTCGGGCTGTTCGAGCTCCTGCGGGAGCAGCGAGCGCTGGAGGGTCACGGCGGCTTCGCGCTGGCGGCGCTCGCTGGCCCGCAGCCGGTCGACGGCCTCGGCGTGGTCGGTGACGTCGGCGAGGTGGATCAGTACGCCGGCGCTGTCGGGGCCGGGGAAGGCGACGGGGGTGCAGGTGACGGTGTAGGAACTCCCGCCGCCGGGTGCAGTGCGGTTCTTGGCGGTACGGGGCTTGCCGCTGCGCAGCACCTGGTCGAGGAGGGGGAGCAGGCCGAGCTCGCCGAGCTCGGGGAGGGCCTCGGCGGCGGGCGCGCCGGTGGGGCGGGGGCCGAAGCCGGCGGTGTAGGCGTCGTTGAGGTAGGCGATGCGGTGTTCGGGGCCGTGGACGAGGGCCACGAGGGCGGGGAGCCGCCCGAGGAGCTCCCGTACGGACAGCTCGTCGGGGGAGGGCACGGCGGCCAGCGGGGTGCCGGTGCCCGTGCCCGTGCCGGAGACGGTGGGGTCGGCGGGGCGGCCGTCGGGCGCGGCGCCACGGGCTGCGGGGACGGATCCTTCGCCCCGTTTGGCCTGGGCGGCGGCATGTTCGGTCCGGGCGGCGGCGCGGCGCTGCGTTCCGGGAAACCGGGCGCTCCAGCGCGTGAAGTTCACTGCGTTCAAGCCTCGTGGTGTCGCTCGTGGTCGCTGCGTTGTTCAGGGACGGTCGCTGGACGGTGCTGGGGCGGTGTCACTCGGTGCAGGGTCACTCTGTGCAGGTGTGAGCCCACCTATGGTCACACGTCCAGTGTGGCCGACCGGACTGACAACGTCAGCCTTGGCCGGGCTTCGGGGGGTTGGGCGGGGGTGGGGTGGGGCGGCCACCCGCCGCGAGTTCGAATTCTGCGCGGGGATGTTCGAGGGAGCCGAGGGAGACGATCTCCCGTTTGAAGAGCCCGGAGAGGGTCCATTCGGCCAGGACGCGCATCTTCCGGTTGAACGTGGGGACCCGGCTCAGGTGGTAGGCCCGGTGCATCAGCCAGGCGGGGTAGCCCTTGACCTTGCGGCCGTAGACGTGGGCGACGCCCTTGTGGAGGCCGAGGGAGGCGACCGAGCCCGCGTACTTGTGGGCGTACTCGGTGAGGAGCTCGCCGCGGAGGGAGGCGAGCAGGTTGTCGGCGAGGGCCTTGGCCTGGCGCAGGGCGTGCTGGGCGTTGGGGGCGCAGTCGCGGCCCGGTTCGCCCGCGGTGATGTCGGGGACGGCGGCGGCGTCGCCGGCGGCCCAGGCGTGCTCGACGCCCTCGACGGTGAGGAAGGGGGTGCAGGCCAGCCGGCCGCGTTCGTTCTTGGGCAGGTCGGTGGCGGCGAGGACGGGGTGCGGTCGGACGCCTGCGGTCCAGACGACGGTGCGGGTGGGGAAGCGGGAGCCGTCGCTGAGGACGGCGACGCGGTTCTCGCAGGAGTCGAGGCAGGTGTCGAGGCGTACGTCGATGTTGCGGCGGCGGAGCTCGCTGACGGTGTACTTGCCCAGCTCCGGGCCGACCTCGGGGAGGATGTGGTCGCTGGCCTCGACCAGGATCCACTTCATGTCCCCGGGCTTGATGTTGTGGTAGTACCGGGCGGCGTAGCGGGCCATGTCCTCCAGCTCGCCGAGGGCCTCGACGCCGGCGTAGCCGCCGCCGACGAAGACGAAGGTGAGGGCGGCGTCGCGGATCGCGGGATCGCGGGTGGAGGAGGCGATGTCCATCTGTTCGATGACGTGGTTGCGCAGTCCGATGGCCTCTTCGACGGTCTTGAAGCCGATGGCGTAGTCGGCGAGGCCGGGGATCGGGAGGGTCCGGGAGACGGAGCCGGGGGCGACGACGATCTCGTCGTACTCGAGCTTGAGCGGTCCGGCGCCTTCCTCTTCGGTGGCGAGGGTGTTGACGGTGGCGGTCCGCTTGGTGTGGTCGATGCGCTGGACCTCGCCGATGACGATGCGGCAGCGGTTGAGGACCCGGCGGAGCGGGACGACCACGTGGCGCGGCGAGATGGAGCCGGCCGCGGCCTCGGGGAGGAAGGGCTGGTAGGTCATGTAGGGCTCGGGGGTGACCACCGTGACCTCGGCTTCGCCGGCTCTCAGCCGTTGCTGGAGCCGCAGGGCCGTGTACATGCCGACGTAGCCGCCGCCGACGACGAGGATGCGCGTCCGGGGCGGGGTACCGGGGTCCGTGCCCCGGGAGTTAGCAGCCTTCACCACCCCATGACGCATCGTGGCCGGGAGTTTGTCCACAGGCCCGGCAAATTGTGTGACCGGAGGCGGTGGTGGGACAGCGCTGGCGGAAGGGGCTGGCGGGGGGAAGGAGTGCAGGTCAGGCGCAGCGGAAGGTGTCGTTCCGGGGGTCGGAAACGGAAAAGTGGGGGTGAATGCTCCGATCGGGCGGTGGTCCGTACGGGGCTGCCTCTTCTGAATTGACTCTGGCTCAACTATGTTCGTAACCCGTCGAGGAGCAGTACCGGGCCCAGATGACCTCGGCCCACTCGACACGAAGGCGGGGAGTGTCTCCGGGGGGAGACAAATGATTACCGGGGGAAACATATGCATATTTCCGATTTCCATGGCTCTGCGACCGCGCTCTCGGACGGGGGCGGCGGACGCGTGATAGCGGGCGGCACCACCCACGGCGTGGGCCGTTCCACTCCGCTGCGCGTGGACGCGCAGCGCAACCTCGAGCACGTCCTGCGGGCGGCCCGCGAGGTCTTCGGCGAGCTGGGGTACGGCGCCCCGATGGAGGACGTGGCGCGCCGCGCCCGGGTCGGCGTCGGCACCGTGTACCGCCGCTTCCCGAGCAAGGACGTCCTGGTCCGGCGGATAGCCGAGGAGGAGACCGCCCGGCTGACCGAGCAGGCGCGGGCCGCACTGGGCCAGGAGGAGGAGCCGTGGCAGGCGCTGTCGCGGTTCCTGCGGACCTCCGTGGCCTCCGGCGCCGGGCGGCTGCTGCCGCCGCAGGTGCTGCGGGTCGACTCGCCCGGCGATGAGCACGGCGAGGGCACGGCTTCCGTGGACGCCCGCGTTCCGCAGCAGCGGCAGCAGCCGGAGCTGCGGGTGGTGGGCTCTCGGACCGCCACCGCCCCGGCCGCCTCGACCGCTGCCGTGGACCCTGCGGAGGACTCGGGCGCCGGAGCACTGCTCGAGGTGGTCGGCAAGCTGGTGGACCGGGCGCGGGCGGCGGGCGAACTGCGCGCCGATGTCACCGTGGCCGATGTCCTGCTGGTCATAGCCACCGCGGCGCCGGCGCTGCCGGACCCGGCCCAGCAGGCCGCCGCCTCGGCCCGGCTGCTCGACATCCTGCTCGAGGGTCTGCGCTCGCGGACCGTCTGACCGTCTGACCGACCGACCGACCGACCGACCAACCGACCGGCCCGCTGTCCCGGGGGACTGTCCGGCTGAGTGTCCGGTGGACTCCCCGGCCGACCGCGCTGCATAGGGCGTGCGGTCGGCCGGGGCACCGGCGCCGCGGAGGATCGGTCGCTCGAACGGGTGAGGGTGCTTGCGGTGTTGCCGTCTGCACCAGACGGGTTCGGAGCGCGTCCGCTTTGTGTCACGCTGGTCCGGTGTACCGGTTGAGTGTGTCGTGCGGGGGCTTCCGCGATGAGCGTTGACGGGCGGGAAGAGCCACGCAGTAGCGGCGCCGGCGGCATCGGCGGCGAGGTCGGGGCGGGCAGCCTGCCCGCTCACCAGGTTCCGGCCCAGCGCGAGGCCGGCAGCGGGGCGACCTCGGCCGAACTGCCCGCCTCCGACGGCGACCTGATCGCCCGGCTGCGCGGCGGTGACGACACCGCCTACGAGGAGCTGTTCCGCCGCCATGCCGAGGCCGTGCGCCGGTACGCGCGGACCTGCTGCCGGGACGGACACACCGCAGAGGACCTGACCGCCGAGGTGTTCGCGCGGACCCTGCAGGCCGTACGCGGCGGAGCCGGCCCCGACCAGGCCGTCCGCGCGTATCTGCTCACCACCGTCCGCAGGGTGGCCGCCGCGTGGACGAAGACGGCCAAGCGCGAGCAACTGGTCGAGGACTTCGCGGTCTTCGCCGAGCAGGCGGCTGCCGGTTCGACGGGAGCCGAGGCCGGATCCGGGCTGTCCGGCGCGGACACGCTGGAGCTGGGCGCGGATGTGCGGGCCATGCACCAAGCCGAGCAGTCGCTGGCCATGCAGGCCTTCAGGAGCCTCCCCGAGCGGTGGCAGGCCGTGCTGTGGCACACCACCGTCGAGGAGTCCTCGCCGAGCTCGATCGCCCCGCTGTTCGGGCTGACCGCCAATGCGACGGCGGTCCTGGCGAGCCGGGCCCGCGAAGGCCTCAAGCAGGCCTACCTGCAGGCGCACGTGAGTACGGCGCTCAGCGCGGGCGGGGACTGCGCACGGTATGCGGACCGGCTGGGCGCGTATGCCCGGGGCGGGCTGCGGATGCGGGCGGAGCGAGGGCTGCGCAAGCACCTGGAGGAATGTGCCGCGTGCCGGCTGGCGGCCGGTGAGCTCAAGGACGTCAACGCGGCCATTCCGGCCCTGCTTCCGGTCGCGGTCATCGGCTGGTTCGCCGCCGGGTATGCGGGCAAGGCGGCCGGTGTGGTGGCCGGCGGTGCGGTCGCCGCGGGCGGCGCGGGCGCGGCGGTGGCGGCCACCGGCGGATCGACGGCCGGCGCGGGTGCGGGGACCGCAGGGGCGGCGGGTGCGGGTGCGGGAGCCGGCGCCACGAGCGATGCGGGCGGTGCGGGTGCGGCCGGCGGAGCCGGGGCTTCATCCGGGTCCGTGGCGGCCTCCGAAGGGCTCGGCCTGCCCGCCAAGGCCTCGATCGCGGTCGGTCTCGCGGTGGCCGCCGCCGCAGGGGTGGTCTTCGCGTTCGCCGGGGACGAGGTCGAACCGCAGGCCGGGGTGCGGCCCGCGCCGAGCGCCGTGGCCCCGGTGGCCCCGGTGGTCCCGGCCGAGCCCGCGCGGCCCGAGCCGGCCCCCAGCGCGCCCGCAGCGCCCGCAGCGGCGGCGCCGAGCGCGCAGGCGCCCGTACCGCCACCGCGGGCCTCGAAGCCGCCCGCTCCGAGTGCCCGGCCCGGCACGGCGCCGGCGCGTCCGGCCGCGCCCGCCCCACCGACGCCCACGCCGAGCCCGACCCCGCCCCCGAAGCCGGCCCCGCCGGCCGAGCCGAAGCCCACGCCCAGCCCGCCGGCCACGGCGACCCCGAAGCCGACCCCACCACCGACCCCGCAGCCCGCACCGGCGCCGCCCGCCGGGTACCGGCTGGCCCGGCTGGACCATGCGGTCTTCGGCGACCACACCGGCCCCGAGCTGGACACCTGGCGCAGCAGCTGGGTCTGGCAGCGGTGGGGCCTGCACATCGGCGACCGACAGTACGAGCACGGGATCACGGTCAACTCCCGCTCCCGGGTGGAGATCCGGCTCAACCGGCAGTGCAGCACCTTCTCGGCGAAGGTCGGCGTGGACGACCTGTCGATGCTGAGCGGCGGCTCCGTGCGGTTCTCCGTCTACGGGGACGGCCGGCGCCTCTGGCACTCCCCGTCCCTCCGCCCCGGCGATCCCGCGGTCCCGGTCCGGGTCGGCCTCGCGGGCTCCGGCACCGTGCGCCTGGTGGTCGAACACGCCGAACCGCACACCCGACTGGCCCTGGCTTCCTGGGCCGACGCCGTACTCTCCTGCCGCTGAGCCCGGCCCCGGACAGGGTCTAGGAGAGTGCCGGGCGGCGCAGCGGGACGCCGGTGGGGACGGCGCGGCGGCGGGGGCTGGAGGTGCCGGTCCAGCAGGTGCCGCGGCGGGCCAGGAGCCGGCGGAGCCACAGCTCCATCGACACGAGTTCCGCCAGACCGTCCAGCGGCACCGGCCGGCCCTCCGCCGCATCGGTCAGGGCCTGCTGGACCACCCGCGCATCCACCAGCCCCGCGTCCGCGAGGAACGGCGAGGAGAACAGCAGGAGCAGGTCGGGCAGCGCGGCCCGCAGGCCCAGTCGGGTCGCCGTCTCGTTCGGGGCATGCGTGACCGCACCCCAGTCCGGCGGGAGTTCGCGGATCCCGGCCGCCGACAGGACCCCGCGCAGGACGGTGGCGCGGGCGCCCGGCTGGACTCGGAGGGACTCCGGGAGGGCGCGGGCGGCCCGGACCACCTGGTTGTCCAGGAAGGGCGCGTGCAGGCGCTGGCTGCGGACCTCCGCCGCCTGCTCGAAGACCCGGTGGTCGGCGGCCTGCCGGGCCAGCACCGAGCGGGCGCGGGCCTCCCCGGGGCGGAGCGAGAGCGGCGGCCGGGCAGCGGCGGCCCCCAGCCGGATCGATACTTCCGCCAGCGCTTCCCCGGTCAGCCAGCGGGCCGCCGGCCCCGGCCGGCACCAGGTGAGGGCGGACAGGGAGGCGTCCACCGGCCCGCCGGGACCGATCCCGAGCCGGCCGTCCCGCAACTGGGCCGCCACCGCCTCCATCCCCGTCCGGTAGGTGGTGCGGGCCAGCCGGCGGGCGGCGGAGTACACGGTCAACGGGACCAGCAGGGAGGCGGAGGCCCCTTCGGCCCCGCCGGCCGCCGCCGAGCGGGCCAGGGCCGCCACCGGGCGGAGCAGGTGCCGCCGGCGCCGGTCCATCAGCAGGTCGGCCAGCCGGGCCGGGTGCCCGTCCAGCACCTGGCGGGCGCCGTTGCCGACGAAGTGGTCGGCGGAGCCCGCGGCCAGCCGGCGCCGTTCGCGGGCGGCCACGACCAGGGAGGGGCCGGGCTCGTCGGTGAGCGGGCCGTCGAGTTCGGCGTACGGGAGGGCTTCCGCCGCGGCGGCGACCACCACGTGGTGCAGCCGCGGGTCGGCGGCGATCGCCCGGGCCCGCTCCAGTTCGGCCTCCCGGCCCTGCGGGGTGGCGAGGTCGTTGAAGGTGACGGCGAGCAGCCGCTCGCCGGCCGCCGTGGCGCCGAGGCCGGGCAGGGTGCCGGGGGTGCCTGGCAGGCCGGCGGCGAGCAGCGCCAGGGTCGCGGACGCGCTGCCTCCGGAGAGGTCGGCGCCGATCCCGGGGACCGGCGCGGGTGCCCCCCGGGCCGCCCGGCGGTCGGCGGGGCCCATGCCGGGAACCGGCCCCGGGTCGTACGGCAGGGTGTCGGGAGCATGACGAGGGGCCGTGAGCCGGGCGCGCACCGCGTCGACGAGTGCTTCCCGTACGCCCTCCACCGCGCGCTCGGCGGTGGTCTCCGGCGCGGCCACGGCAAGGGAGGCCACCGGTTCGTACCCGGTGATCTCGCGGGAGCCCTCGCGCAGGATGAGCGCGTGGCCCGGCGGGATCCGCCGGACGCCCGTGTACGGTGTGCCGTCGCCCAGCGCCTCCGGGCTGTCGGGACAGGCCAGCAGGGCCGCGAGGTGGCCGATGTCGAGCTGGGCCTCGATCAGGTCGGCGAGCGGCAGCGCGGCCGTGGCGTACGCCGTACCGCCCGCCCAGGGCGTGTAGAAGACGGGCCGGGCCCCGGCCAGGTCGCCGAGGACGGTGATCCGGCGGCCGGTCTGCACGATGGCGGTGTAGCTGCCGGGCCAGGAGGTCAGATGGCGCAGGGCGCCGCCGCGGGCCGCGTAGATGGCCTGGCGGAGTTCGGCGTCGCCGGCCCCGCAGCAGCCGAGGACGGCAAGCCGGGTGAAGGGGTCGGCGGGATCGGCGGTGACGGTGCGGATCTCGTCCGGGCGCCAGTCGCCGACGGCCCACAGCGGGTCGGGGTCGCCCCAGATCAGCTGGGCTCCCACGGGGTGGACGGTGCGTTCGGCGTCCTCGGCCGGATCGTCGGGATGCGCGGCGTCCGCCAGACCTCCGCGCAGCGCGCCATCGTGGCCGGTGCCGGTGCCGCCGCCCGGGCCTGTGACCCGGCCCGCGGTGCCGAAACTCGCGGCGATACTGCTCCACCCCACCAACCAGCGCATCGCCGCCTCCCCGCTACCAGCATTGTGGCCCGTGTGGGTCGGGGTCCATGCTGCCACGAGACGGGCGTGCGGGAGCCGCCAAGGGGGGCGCGCAGGCAAACGAACACGCCCCCGCCCTGCGGTGTTTGGCGTTCCGTTCCCAGCGCCCCGGCGTGCCCCATAGGCCGATTTCGGCCATTCTTCGGCCGCCCAGGGGTGAAGTACGCGGGTGCGGCCCGGGAGGCGCGGTCCGCCCCCCGGACCGGTCCGCCACCCGCGGGGATTGAGGCGGCGGTGTCCCCCGGCCCGCCGGATCCACGCAGCGGGCCGACCCACGCACCGCACATCGAATCGCCGGGCCCCGGGTCGGGCCAGAGCGCACACGGAGGCGCACGGCCACACGACCGGAGCACGCCCGGACCGGTGCGCCCCGGGCAGGACTGTGCACACGGACAACAATCCCGCCATACGGAAGTCGGGGCCTTAACGCTTGGGATGCGGGGAACTACGCTGGGTTTACGAATGCCGGGCGCCTATGCCCGGTGCCGACTGTATGGCCGTACGTGTCAGGTGTATCGGGTGTTCGGTGAGTGTTTGGTGCGTTTCTTGCGTTCTTGCGTTCTGCGTTCCGCGTGACGAGGGGTGGCGCATGTCCAGGGAGCTCCGCGAGCCCAACGAGAAGCTCGGCGCCGTCCTCGCCCTCGCCGGCATCAGCAACGCCGGGCTGGCCCGGCGGGTCAACGACCTCGGCGCACAGCGGGGGTTGACGCTCCGCTACGACAAGACCTCGGTGGCCCGGTGGGTGTCGAAGGGCATGGTGCCGCAGGGTGCCGCGCCGCATCTCATCGCCGCCGCCATCGGCGCCAAGCTGGGCCGTCCGGTACCGCTGCACGAGATCGGACTGGCCGACGCGGACCCGGCGCCCGAGGTGGGTCTCGGTTTCCCGCGCGACGTGGGGGCGGCCGTGCGCTCGGCCACCGATCTGTACCGGCTGGACCTGGTGGGGCGGCGCGGCGGCGGCGGGATCTGGCAGTCGCTGGCCGGGTCGTTCTCCGTGGCGGCATACGCGACGCCTGCGGCGCGCTGGCTGATATCGCCGGCCGACAGCTCGGTGGCACGCGAGGCGGCTCCGCCGCCCGGCGCTGCCGCCGGCCATGCCGCTGCTGTTGCCGTGTCCACATCGCCACCGCCGTCGCCCGCGTCGTCGCCGACCTCCGTTGTGCCCTCGCAGCCGGGAAACGAAACGCGCGCGCACCCCGCGCCGCAGCGGGTCGGCCACAGCGATGTGGCCAAACTCCGCGAGGCCGCCGAGGACGCCCGGCGCTGGGACTCCAAGTACGGCGGCGGGGACTGGCGTTCCTCGATGGTGCCGGAGTGCCTGCGGGTGGACGCGGCCCCGCTGCTGCTCGGCTCGTACAGCGACGAGGTGGGCCGGGCGCTGTTCGGGGCCACCGCCGAACTGACCCGGCTGGCCGGCTGGATGGCCTTCGACACCGGCCAGCAGGAGGCCGCCCAGCGGTACTACATCCAGGCACTGCGGCTGGCCCGCGCGGCGGCCGACGTACCGCTCGGCGGGTACGTACTGGCCTCCATGTCCCTGCAGGCCACCTACCGCGACTTCGCGGACGAGGGCGTGGACCTGGCGCAGGCGGCCGTGGAGCGCAACCGCGGCCTGGCCACCGCCCGCACCATGAGCTTCTTCCGGCTGGTCGAGGCGCGGGCCCACGCGAAGGCGGGCGACTCGCAGGCGGCCGGGGCGGCCCTGCGGGCGGCGGAGGGCTGGCTGGAGCGGTCGCGGGACGGGGACCCGGACCCCACCTGGCTGGGCTTCTACTCCTACGACCGGTTCGCGGCGGATGCGGCGGAATGCTACCGGGACCTCAAACTGCCCCGGCAGGTACGGCGGTTCACCGAGCAGGCGCTGTCCCGGCCGACCGAGGAGTACGTACGCTCGCACGGCCTGCGGCTGGTGGTCAGCGCGGTCGCCGAGCTGGAGTCGGGCAACCTCGACGCGGCCTGCGCGGCCGGCACCCGGGCGGTGGAGGTGGCGGGCCGGATCTCCTCCGCCCGCACCACCGAGTACGTACGGGACCTGCTGCACCGGCTGGAACCGTACGGGGACGAGCCGCGCGTCGCCGAGCTGCGGGAACGGGCCCGGCCGCTGCTGGTCACCCCGGCTTGAGACCGGATTCTGCCGGCCATCCGCATCCCCCGGGCTTGGCTGTCAGTGCCACGGTGCAATATCAGGGGTGGGAGGTGTACACGTGGTGAGCCTGGATTGCGATGTGCTGGTGATCGGTGGCGGGATCGTCGGCCTGTCGACGGCCCATGCCCTGTCGCGGCTCGCTCCGGGGACGCGGGTGGTGGTGCTGGAGAAGGAAACCGGCCCGGCCCGGCACCAGACGGGCCGCAACAGCGGTGTGATCCACAGCGGGGTCTATTACCGGCCGGGCTCCCTGAAGGCCCGCTTCGCGGTGCGCGGGGCGGCCGAGATGGTCAAGTTCTGCGCGGAACAAGGCATTCCGCACGAGGTGACCGGGAAGCTGATCGTCGCCACCGAGCAGGCGGAGCTGCCCCGCCTGCACGCCCTGGTCCAGCGCGGCCGGGAGAACGGCATTCCGGTGCGGGAGCTGGGCCCGGCGCAGATCTCCGAGTACGAGCCGGAGGTGCGGGGCCTGGCCGCGATCCATGTCGGCACCACCGGCATCGTGGACTACGGGCAGGTCGCGGAGCGGCTGGCGGAGGCCTCGGGCGCGCAGGTGCTGTACGGGGAGCGGGTGGAGCTGATCTCGCGCCGGCCGTCCGCGGTCGCGGTCCGCACTTCCTCCGGGCTGGTCGTGAGAGCGGGCGCACTGGTCAACTGCGCGGGCCTGCAGTGCGACCGGGTGGCCCGGCTGGCCGGCGACGACCCGGGCATGCGGATCGTCCCGTTCCGCGGCGAGTACTACGACTTCGCGCGCCCCGAGCTGGTCCGCGGACTGGTCTATCCGGTCCCCGACCCCGCCTTCCCCTTCCTGGGCGTGCACCTCACCCGGGGAATCGGCGGCGGCGTCCATGTCGGGCCGAACGCGGTCCCGGCGCTGGCCCGCGAGGGATACGGCTGGTCCGTGGTCCGGCCGCGGGAGATCGCGGCCGAGCTGGCCTGGCCGGGCACCTGGGCGATCGCCCGCCGCCACTGGCGGTACGGGGCCGGCGAGATCCACCGCTCGCTGTCGAAGCGGGCCTTCACCGAGGCGGTGCGCCGCTTGCTGCCCGCGGCCACCGAGGCGGACCTGCACCCGGCCCCGGCCGGCGTCCGCGCACAGGCGGTGCTGAGGGACGGCACCCTGGTGGACGATTTCCTGATCCGCGAGGCCCCGCGCACGGTCCATGTGCTGAACGCCCCCTCGCCCGCGGCGACGGCCTCGCTCCCGATCGGCCGCGAGGTGGCCCGCCGGGCGCTGGCCGCGCTGCAGGCCTGAGCGGGGCCGGCCTGAGAGGGGCCCGCCTGAACAGGGCGGGCCTGACCGGCGCGCGCCGGTCCGGGGGCCGACCGTAGAATCGACACACTGTGTCTGAGTCCATGAACCCGCACCCCAGCGCCGCCCCCGAGGCGGACGTCGACGTCGCCGAGCTCCCCGTGGCGGCGCCGGAGGCGCCCCCGTACACCCCGCCCCGCTGGCGCACCGAGTCGCGGTTCGGCCCCGAGGGCCCCGCGCCCGACCCGGCCGGATCCCACCACGAGCGGCGGATCCGCAGCTTCCAGCCGCGCCGCAGCCGGGTGACCACCGGGCAGGAGGACGCCCTCCGGCGACTCTGGGGCACCTGGGGCCTGGACATCGACGGGCACCGGGTCATCGACCTCGACGAGCTCTTCGACGGGCTGCCGGTGGTCCTGGAGATCGGTTTCGGCATGGGCGAGGCCACCGCCCAGATGGCCGCCGACAACCCGGCCACCGGGATCCTCGCGGCCGACGTGCACACCCCGGGCCAGGGAAACCTGCTCGCCCTCGCCGAGCGCAACGGACTGACCAACATCCGGGTCGCCAACGGTGACGCGATCATCCTGCTCCGCGAGATGCTGCCGCCCGCCTCGCTCGCCGGGATGCGCGTGTTCTTCCCGGACCCGTGGCCCAAGAAGCGCCACCACAAGCGCCGGCTGATCCAGCCCGAGTTCCTCACCCTGGCCGCGACCCGCCTCGCACCCGGTGCGGTCCTGCACTGCGCCACCGACTGGGAGCCGTACGCCGAGCAGATGCTCGAAGTGCTCAGCGCGCACCCCGACTTCGAGAACACGCAGGAAGACGGCGGATTCGCGGCACGCCCGGCATTCCGGCCACTGACCCGGTTCGAGGGACAGGGCCTGGACAAGGGCCACCTTGTACACGACCTGCTGTTCCGCCGCACCGGTTAGTTAAGGGAAGCCACCGGGAACGGGCGAAAACCGGGAAACGTCACCGTCTGTGTCGGACCCGCTCGCTACTGTGATGGAGTGTTCGGAGCGCTCCGCGATGCCGCTGTCCGTGCTGTGCTCTCGCGCCCGTCGGGCACGGTCCGCACGTGCGTGCTCCTCGGCGTGCTCGCGACCTCCGGGGTGGCCATCCTGGAGCTGGTGCGCGAACAGACCGGCACCCCCGGCTTCTTCGTCGGTCTCGGCCTGGCCCTGTTCCCGGTCCCGGCGCTCATGGCGGCCTTCCGGTGGCTCGGCCGGGTCTCGCCCGGCCCGTGGCCGTGCCTGCTGTACTGCTTCGGCTGGGGTGCCTGCGCGGCGGCGCTGATCGCCATACTGGCCAACAGTTTCGCCACCGAGTGGATAGCCGCGGCCACCGCCGACCCCTCCGATGCCGACCAGCTCGGCTCGGTCGCGATCGCGCCGGTGGTGGAGGAGTCCGCCAAGGCAGCCGCCCTGCTGCTGGTGTTCCTGTTCCGGAGACGGCTGTTGACCGGTTTCACCGACGGGTTCGTCCTCGCCGGGTTCACCGCCACCGGGTTCGCGTTCACCGAGAACATCCTCTACCTGGGCAATGCCTTCGGCGAGGACCTGGGCAGCGGTACCGCCGCGCTGGACTCGCTGACCGCCGCCACCTTCTTCGTCCGGATCATGCTGTCGCCGTTCGCCCACCCGCTGTTCACGGTGCTCACCGGCCTGGGCTTCGGCGCGGCAGCGCTGTGCGGACGCCGGTCGGCCCGGATCGGGCTGCCGCTGCTCGGGCTGGCCCTGGCCATGGGTGCCCACGCGCTCTGGAACAGCTCCTCCGAGCTGGGCGAGTACGGCTTCTACCTGGTCTACGGCTGCGTGATGGTCCCGGTGTTCGTGCTGCTGGCGGTGCTGGCCGTACGGCTGCGGCAGCGCCAGCTCCGGGCGGTCGGCAGCGAGCTGGCGGTGTACGCGGCGGCGGGCTGGCTGAGTCCGGTGGAGGCCCGGGCGCTCGCTTCGATGCCGGCCCGCGCGCTGGCCCGGTCGCTGGCCCGCCATGCGGGCGGGCGCCCGGCCCGGCGGGTAGTCCTCCGGTACGAGGCGGATGCGGCGGAGCTGGCGTTGCTGCGGTACCGGGCCCGGCGCGGCGGACCGGCGCGGGTGCCGGAATTCGCCGAGCGGGAGCGGGAGTTGCTGCGCCGCATCTGGCTGCGGCGGCCACAGGCCGGTCCGGCGCTGATCCGCGCGGCCATGATGGAAGAGCTGGTTCCGCCCGTGCTGCCGCCCGCCGTTGTTCCGCCCGTGGTGCCAGCCGCTGTGGTACCGCCCGTGGTGCCGCCCGCCAGGACGGGTGTCAGACGTTCAGTCCCTTGGATTCCAGCCAGGCCAGCGGATCCATCGTCGAGCCACCGGCCGTACGCACTTCCAGGTGCAGATGGGCCCCGGTGACATTGCCCGTGGCGCCGACCCGGCCGATGGTGTCGCCGGTGCCCACCGAGCCGGAGGTCACCGCCATCGAGGAGAGGTGGCAGTACCAGACCTCGGTGCCGTCCGGGAGTTCCAGCACGATCCGGTAGCCATAGGCCCCCGACCAGCCGGCCGAAGTGATCTTTCCGCCGTGCACGGCCTTGACCGGGGTGCCGGTCGGGGCGGCGAAGTCGAGGCCGGTGTGGTGCCCGGAGGACCACATCGAGCCGGAGTCGCCGTAGTGCGAGGTCAGGGTGTAGGAGGAGGTGGGCAGGGCGTAGCTGCCGGCCAGCTTGGCCCGCCGTTCGGCCTCCGCAGCGGCCTTCGCCTTGGCCTCGGCCTCGGCCCGGGCGGCTTCCTCGGCGGCCTTGGCAGCCGCCTCGGCAGCCTTGCGCGCGGCTTCCTGCTTCCCCTTCGCCTCCTGGGCGGCGGCTTCCTCCGCGGCGCGCTCGGCGGCGAGCCGTTCGGCAGCCGCGGCGGCGTCCTTCTGGGACTCGGCCTGCTGGAGGATCCGGTGGCGCAGGGCCTCGCCGGCGTCGGATCCGGTCTCCCCGGTCGACTGCCGGGGGATAAAGGCGGTGGGCGCCGACCGCTCGCCCGATCCGCGGTCCGCCCGGGCGGAGCCGGCGCGGTCCTCGGCACCGGCCGCGGCTGCGGCGGTGGCGGCGTCCCGCTGCTCGTCGCTCCCGCCCTTACCCCCGTCCTCGTCACCGACGAGGGAGCCCAGGTCGGGCATGGACGGCAGGGAAGGCATGGATATGGAGACCTGCGGGCGGTCCTGGGCGGTGGCGATGCCGCCCGCGCCGACCGCCGCGATCACACCGACACCCAGGACGGTGGAGCTGCGGGCGAGTCCGCCGCGCTGCCGGGCGACCCGGTGCCGGCCACGGACCGGACGGACGGAGTCCTCGGTGGGGTTCCACTCGCCCCAGGCGCCGGCGGAGGCCTCTTCCTGGTTCTCGATACCTTCCACCGGGATGACTCCTTCTGGCGCGCACGCGCACGGTGCCGCCTCTTGCGACGGTTGGGACGACCGCGCTGCGTTATCGAACGGTAATAGACGGAGGTGTGTGATTCCAAGCTGTTGCCGTTGATCGTTCCCATCAATCAGCCACGCCCTGACTTGCTTTGGCCTCCACATACAGCCCATACATGGCATCAAACGGGGCATTACCCCTCCCGTTTGGGTACATCGTCGGCCACCACCGCTTCCTGACGCCTCATCAGACACAGTGCGGAGTGCGCCCCTTCGGTCACTCACTGTGGCGACGGATCACGGGGACGGTCCGCCGCCGGGCCGGCTGCCGCTCACCGGGACGGCCGACCGCCAGCAGCGCCATGTCGTCGGTCGCCCCGCCGCCCGTGTGCCGGCGCACGTCCGTGGTGAGCGCGCTCAGCACCGCGTCGGGCCCCGGGAAGATCCGCCCGCGCAGCCGCACGGAAGGGTCGTAGAAGCTCCCCGCCGCATCCCGCGCCTCGGTCAGCCCGTCGGTGTAGAGGAGCAGGGTGGCCCCCGCCGGGAACGGCCACTCCTCGACCCGGTCCGGCCAGGCCGCCAGCTCCCCCATGCCCAGCGGCAGCGCCGCCTCGGCCGGCACCAGCGCCTTCAGCGCCCCGTCCGGGTACAGCAGCAGCGGTTCCGGATGGCCGCGGTTCACCACGCGCAGCACCTCCGCCCCGCTCGGGATCTCGGCCAGCACGCAGGTGGTGAACCCCTCCACCGCATCCAGGCTGTCCCGCCGGGTGCCCTCCCGGGCCAGCGCCCGCTCCAGCCGCTGGGCCACCCCCTCCAGGCTGGGCTCCCACTCGGCGGCCTCCCGGAACGCCCCGAGCACCACCGCCACCGCCTCCACCGCCCCCATGCCCTTGCCCCGTACGTCACCCACCGCCAGCCGCACCCCGTACGGGGTGTCCTGGACGGCGTACAGATCCCCGCCGATGAACGCGTCGGCCTCGGCGGCCTCGTACCGGGCCGAGATCTGCAGCCCGCCGATCCGCTCCGCCGGGACCGGCAGCACGGCCCGCTGGGCCACCTCGGCGATCCCGCGCGCGGAGGCCAGCTGCTCCCCGCTGCGCCGCACCACCCGGTTGATGAGGATGGCCAGCCCGGAGACGGTGAGCACGGTCACCAACTCGGTCAGCGCCTCCACCTTCCAGGTGGTGCCGTTGTTGATGTGCAGCCCGAGGACGGCGATCGAGGCCAGCAGGCCGGTCAGGACGGTGGGGCCGAGGGCGAACAGCGGGGCGGCGACGAGCGGGGCCGCGGAGAAGAACGGCGACCCGGTGAAGCTGGGCGGGGTCAGCACGTCGAAGATCAGCCCGAGGACGATCAGCACGGCCGGAAGCACCCGGACGAACCGCCGGGAAAGGCGGTTCCGCCCGAGACCGCCTCGCCAGCCGCCTCCGCCTCGCTGCCCCAGCCCCACCACGCTGTTCTCCTATGCCGGTCCTCGGACAAGGCTGGGGGTACGGGCTGCCCGGCGTCGAGCGGGCGGGGGCCGATCGGGTGAGCAACGACGAAGGCCCGGATCCTGAGGATCCGGGCCTTCGTACTGAGTAGCGGGGACAGGATTTGAACCTGCGACCTCTGGGTTATGAGCCCAGCGAGCTACCGAGCTGCTCCACCCCGCGTCGGTAAACACAACCTTACGCCATCCGGGAGCCGCTCATGACCAATTAGCCTCCGGACCTAGAGCCGGCCGAGAAAAGCGGCCAGGTTCCCGGTCATCCGGTCGATCTGCTGATGCACCGTCAGCGACTCCTCGAACCGCCCTCCGGGCTCCGGCTGCTTCTTCCCCCGCACATAGAGCGAGCAGTCCATGTCCGTGCACAGGTAGATCCCGACCGAGTTCCCGTCCCGCCCTTCCTTGCCCTTCTTGCGGGCGGTCATCAGCGAGACCCCGCTGCCGGGGTGGGTGGTCAGGCAGAGGGTGCACATGCTGCGGTGCAGGAACCCGCGCTTGGCCGCGGGGAAGCGGAGCGCGACGCCGACGAGCCGACCCTCGTGCTCGGTGACGAGATAGCTGCGGTCGGGCGCAGACAGGTCCCGCCAGCCCAGGAAGTCCAGATCGGCCCAGGGCCGGTCGGCCAGATCGCGGGGCACGGGCAGCCGCGCCGCCTCGCCCTTGGAGCAGTTGACGAACGCGTTGCGGATCTCGGTCTCGGTCAGTGCCTTCATGGTGAGTGACGCTAAGGTTGCCTAGACCCCCTAGGCAAATGATTAATACCCCAAGCAAACAAGGAAACGAGGGAACGTTGGCGGTACGCGCGGGACTCACCCCCGACCGGATCGTCGAGGCAGCCGCCGAACTGGCGGACTCCGCCGGCTTCGACAGGATCACCGTCTCGGCGCTCGCCCGGCACTTCGGCGTCCGGGACGCCAGCCTCTACTCGCACCTCCGCAACCTCCAGGACCTGCGGGAGCGGCTGGCGGTGCGCTGCGCCGCCGAGTTCGCCGACCTCCTGGGCGCGGCCCTGGCCGGCCGCTCCGGCCGGGACGCCCTCGCCGGCTTCGCCACCGCCTACCGCGACTACGCCGTCGCCCACCCCGGCCGGTACGCCGCCACGCAGCTGCCGCTCCCCGCCGACCGGGTCGCCGCCTCCGCCGGCCACCGCCGCATGACCGAGTACACGTACGCGCTCTTCCACGGCTACGGCCTGGAAGAGCCGGACCTGACCGACGCGGTCCGCCTGGTCCGCAGCACCCTCCACGGCTTCGCCGCACTGGAGGCCTCGGCCGCCTTCCGGGCCCCGCGCCGCCCGGACGCGTCCTGGCCGCGGATGCTGGAGGCCCTGCACACGCTCCTGACGGCCTGGCCGCGACAGCCCTGAGCGGCCCCGGACAGCACAGCGCCCCCGACCGGAATCCCGGTCGGGGGCGCTGCCCGAGCTGTAGGCCATGTCGGACTCGAACCGACAACCAATGGATTAAAAGTCCACTGCTCTGCCAATTGAGCTAATGGCCCTTGGAGTGCTCTCCCCAGAGCATAGCCGGACACCGCCCGTCAGCCGATTGGGTATCGGCTGACGGGCGGTCGGAGTGTCAGTTCGCGGCGCCGGCCCGCTTAGAGGATCGCCTTGTAGCCGGCGTAGCCGTCGGCGAAGCGGGTGCCTGCGTCCAGCAGGGCCGTGCCGGTGGGCGGCGGGCTGTGGAGGAGCTCGCCGGCCGCGTTGCGGGTGACGATGGCGGCCGGTTTGCCGCCTGCTCCGTCGATGTCCATCACCGTGAAGGCCGTACGGTTCTTCGCCCAGCCGTCGGCCGAGGCCCGGACCCGCGGCCTGACCGTGCCGGTCCGGTCCCCGTCGTAGCGGAACACCGTGCCGTTGCCGTCCACCGCGAAGATCTCGCCGATGCCGTCACCGTTGACATCGCCCGCGCCGACGACCGTCTTGTACAGCTTCCAGTTCTTCTGGATCAGGACCCGGGCCTTGAACGCGCCCTTGCCGTCCTGCGCGTAGAAGTAGATGTCCCCGGTGGCGGTCTGCCGGGCGATGAGGTCCGCCAGGCCGTCGCCGTTCAGGTCACCGGGGGAGGTCAGCACGTCGTACTGGCCCCAGCCCGGGCCGATCACCTTGGAGCGGGTGGCGACCGCCCGGCCCGGCTGTGCGAACTGAGCGTGCAGCACACCCTTGGCGTCCCGCACCAGCCGGTCGTTGACCCGGTCGTTGTCCAGGTCGCCGAACGGCACGAAGGTGGCAGCCGGGTCCCAGCCGGTGACCATCTGGGGCGTGGTGTTCGGGTACCAGCCGACGCCCTTGCTCAGTACGAATCCGAGCTTGCCGTCCTTGTCCAGGAACGGGATGTCGGACCGGGTGTCCTTGCCGATGTAGTCCCGCCAGTGGGCCTTGCCCGTCACCGCCAGGTTTCCGGAACGGGTCAGCGGCGCTCCCTGGCCGTCGGCGGGCTTCACCGTCAGCGTCCAGGTGTAGTCGCCGTTCGGGACGGCCCAGCCCGAGCCGTCCAGGCCGTCCCACACCGGCTTCACCGCGCCCGGGGCCTCGGTACCGGTCAGCGTGCGCACGACCGTACCGGTGGCCTTCCGCTTGACCTCCAGCGTCCAGGCACCGCCCGACTTCGACAGCCAGAAGCGCGGCGCCCAGGTCTTCTTCCCGCTGAGATCGGCGCTCGTCGCAGCGTCCCCGTCGATCGCGGACATTGCGGGGGCCGTCACCCCGAGCGGCACGATGTGCACGGCCTGGCCGGCATCCGCGTAGGCGACCCGGCCCGACTGCCGGTCCAGAGTCCAGCCCTGGTCCGCGACCGGGTGCGCCGGCCGGCCCAGTTCCCGGGTGACCGTGGAGCCCGTGGTGCCTGTGGAGCCCTTCAGGTCGACGGACTTCAGGATTCCGCCGGCCTCCAGCACGACCACGCCGTTGCCCAGCCGGGCCTGGCCGTGCGCGGGCAGCTTCACGTTCGTCTTCGTCCCCAGGTCGTGGACCCCGGACTCCTTCTCGCACTTCCAGTACAGCGAGCTGCCGTATGCGTCCAGCTGCCGGATGTCGCAGCCCGCCACCTTGTCGGTACGCAGCAGCGCGCCCGTCCGGACGTTCACCGCCTCGACCGTGCCCGCCGTGCCCGTCTCCCGCCACAGCGCCGACCCCGACAGGGCGAAGGTGCCGCCGCGCACGGCATGGGTGCGGATCTCCTTGCCCTGCTCCAGGTCCAGGACCGTCGCCTGGTCCACCGGGTCGGTCTTCCCGTACGCGAGGTAGCGGCCGGACGCCTGCAGGCTGCCCGCGGCGTACGGCGGGCCGGGAACGTGGGCGGACCGGTCGCTGCCGGCCCGGTACAGGCGCCGGAACTCGTGGTTGAAGGCGGCGACGGCGCCGTCCCCGGTGCCCCGGAGGTCCTCGCATCCGGGTGCCGCCGCGCCCCGGCCGCAGTTCTCCAGGTAGTCGCCGCTGTCGGGGTCGTCGCCCTCGCCGCCGTCGAGGAGCTGCCAGCTCCCGGCCTTCAACGGACCGGCGGCGGGCACCGAGTACCGGCTCACGGTGGCCTGTTGCTGCGGCCCGCCGTCGATCACGGTGAGCTGTCCGTTCTGCATGGCCATGCGCGGCATGAGGCGCGGCAGGGTCGCGGTGGGCAGGGTGGACAGCCTGGTTGCCGCAGCGGCCTTGCCGGCGGCGTCCACCCCGACGGAGTACGTGTGGGTGGTGCCGGCCGGGGACTCGGTCTGGACGACGGCCGTGTCCTTCTCGGTCTCGACCGTTGCCTTGACCCCGGTGAGGAGCTTGCGGGGCGTGGCGTTGCCCGGCCGGAACGCGTGCAGGTCCCCGGACTCGTAGTCCTGGCCGACCAGTTCCTCTCCGAAGAGGAACACGGGGGTGTTCTCGTGCACGCCGGGCGTCAGGTAGGTCCGGGTCGGGGGCTCGGTGGTCGGAGTCCCGGCGGCCCAGAGATCGAGCCGGGCGCCCCGCTCGGACCTCTTGGCGGTCCAGTCGCCGAGCTGCCGGATACCGGGGTCCGGGAGCGTGTCCACGGCTCGGGCGGCCAGGGTGGTGGCGTCCACCCAGAAATGGGTGTCCTTCCAGGTCGTCAGCGACCGGTGGGTCACGTAGAAGCCGTCGCGACGGAACCCGGCGGCCCAGACACTGGCGTCGCCCGGCGGCAGGCCGGTCACGGGGCGCTCGCGCCGGCCCTGGCCGTCGGGGGAGAGGAGGAGCAGGCGGTCGTCGTCCGGGTTGAAGACGAGCAGCTCGGTGCCGACCAGCCCGAGCACGTTGGCGGAGTCGTCGACGGTGACGCTCGCCCGGGAGCCGTCGCGGACGTTCCAGTACCGGTAGACCGACCCGCCGAAGGGCCGGTGGATGAGCGTGTCGCCCCTCAGGCCGGTGATGGTGGTGCCGCGCTCACCGAACGGCACGGGTGTACCGGTGGTTTCGCCGTACGTGAACCAGGCGTAGGAGGGGTGGCTGCCCGCTTCGCGCAGGTACCCGGTCTCGTTGGCGGCCTGAAGGCCGAAGGCGTGGTGGTCGGCCACCTGCCGGGCCGGGACAACGAGTTCGCCCGGTGGCGGAGCGGCGGCGGCGGCTGCTTCTGCAGCCAGGGGCATAGCGGTGGCGATGGCCGAAACGACGGCCAGGGCCACGGTTGTTCTGCGCAACAAGTGAGGTCCCCCCGTGGGATGTTGTGAGCGAGGCCGGTACGGGAACACCGCACGGGCCTCACGGGGTGGGACTCACGAGCGCGGCCGAAGGATGCCCTTGCAGGGGGCGGAAACCGAAGGGCCCGTACGACACCAGGTGTCGTACGGGCCCTTTCAGCAGGTCGGTTCAGCGGCCGAAGCCTCAGCCGTTGCGCTTCCAGCGCGGCTTGTCGTCGCGGCGGCCGGCACCGAAGGAACCGGAGGAGCCGGAGCCCGACGGACGGTGGTCGTCGCGGCGGCCGTACGGACGGTCGCTGGCACCGGAGCGGAAGCCACCGGCCGGGCGGTCGTCACGGCGGTCGCGGTTGAACGGACGGTCGCCGCCACCGGAGCGGAAGCCACCGGAGGGACGGTCGTCGCGGCGGAAGCCACCACGGTCGCCACCACGGTCATCGCGGTTGAAACCACCGGACGGACGGTCATCGCGGCGGAAGCCACCCGACGGACGGTCGTTGTCGCGACGGAAACCACCACGGTCGCCACCACGGTCATCACGGTTGAAACCACCGGACGGACGGTCATCGCGGCGGAAGCCACCCGACGGACGGTCGTTGTCGCGACGGAAACCACCACGGTCGCCACCACGGTCGTCACGGTTGAAACCACCGGACGGACGGTCATCGCGGCGGAAGCCACCCGACGGACGGTCGTTGTCGCGACGGAAACCACCACGGTCACCGCCACGGTCGTCACGGTTGAAACCACCGCGGTCGCCGCGGTCGTCACGGCGGAAGCCGCCACGGTCGCCACCGCGGTCACCGCGGTCGTCGCGACGGAAGCCGCCACGGTCGCCACCGCGGTTGTCACGGCGCTCGTAGTTGCCGCGGTCGTCGCGCTGGGCGCGCTCCTCGCGGCGCTCCTGCGCAGCCAGCTCGGCAGCGGCAGCGGCGGCAGCAGCCGCCACCTCGGCCTCGGCGACCTCGGCGGCCTCGGCCACCGCGGCCTCCGGGTCCTCGCCGCGCTCGCGGGCGGCGCGGGCGACGAGGCGCTCGGCCTCCTCGCGGAGCTCGCCGGCCCGGCGCTGCAGGCGCTCCAGCTGCTTGGTCAGCTCGGCGACCTCACGCTCGGCCTGCTTGGCGGCGTTGTTCGCGGAGTCGGCCTGGACCTCGGTCAGCGACCGGGCACCGGTGATCTCGGCGACCTCGGGGTCGAAGGCGCCGGCCCCGCCGACGATGTGGCGCGAGGCGTCCACGCCCGCGTCCTCCATCAGGCGGAAGATCTGGCGGCGCTGGTGCGGCAGAGCGAGAGAGACCACGACACCGGAGCGGCCGGCACGGGCGGTACGGCCCGAGCGGTGCAGGTAGTCCTTGTGGTCGCCGGCCGGGTCCACGTTGAGGACCAGGTCGATGCCGTCCACGTGGATGCCGCGAGCGGCGACGTCGGTCGCGACGAGCGCGTTGACGTAGCCGTCCTTGAAGTCGGCGAGGGTGCGGGTACGCGCGCCCTGGGTCATGCCGCCGTGCAGTGCGTCCGCCTTCACGCCCGAGTCGCGCAGCTGCTCGGCGATGCGGTCGGCGCCCAGCTGGGTGCGGACGAAGATGATGGTGCGGCCCTTGCGGGCGGCGATGGCGGCGGTGACCGGCGCCTTGTCCTTCGGCTTCACGACCAGGACGTGGTGGGTCATGGTGGTGACGGCGCCGGCGGACGGGTCGACCTCGTGCGTGACCGGGTTGACGAGGTAACGCTTCACCAGGCTGTCGATCTCGTTCTCCAGGGTGGCGGAGAACAGCAGGCGCTGGCCACCGGCCGGAACCTGGTCGAGCAGCTCGGTGACCTCGGGCAGGAAGCCCAGGTCGGCCATCTGGTCGGCCTCGTCGAGGACCGCGATCTTGACCTGCTCCAGGGAGCAGGCGCCGCGGTTGATGATGTCGCGGAGGCGGCCCGGGGTGGCGACGAGGATGTCGACACCGCGCTCCAGGGCGTAGATCTGGTTGCCCATGGAGGTACCGCCGCAGACGACCTTCATCTTCAGGCCGAGCACGTCGCCGTAGGGCTGGAGGGCGTCCGCGACCTGCATCGCGAGCTCACGGGTCGGCGTGAGGATGATGCCGCGGGGCTTCTTCTTGTCGGTGTAGCCGCCGGCCAGGGTGGCCAGGAGGGGCAGACCGAAGGAGAGGGTCTTGCCGGAGCCGGTGCGGCCACGGCCGAGGATGTCCTTGCCGGCCAGGGCGTCCGGGATGGTCGCGGCCTGGATCGGGAAGGGGGTGGTGACGCCGTTCTGCGCGAGCTTGCGGACCACGCCGTCCGGCAGACCGAGGTCGCCGAAGGTGATGGTGGGCTCGGCGTCGGCGGTGTCGTCACCGTCGGCGTCGTCGTAGTCGGCGTCGTCGGCCTCGTCGGTGAGGAGGTCGTCGGCCTGGTCGGCCGTCACGTCGGCGACATCAGCGACATCGGCCTCGAGCGCCTCGATGGTCTCGTCGACCACAAGGGTCTCGACGGCCTCGATCGAGTCGTTCTCGGGCATGACGGCACGGTCAGAACTGGAAATGGACATGCGAATGCGAAAACCTTCCGGAGTCTCGGCACGCGCCCAAACTCCGTGAATCGCAAATTCGACCGCCTCAATGCGGTCAGCCACGGCAAGGGAGAGTACGCGCCACACGGCGCTCTTCGGGTCGGCGCCGGGCAATGGGATCAAACGATCTATAACCATACGCACCCCTCCCCCACCCTGGCAAGTCCGCAGGTGAGAGCCCGGTCGAGGGCTCAGCCGCCCGGCTGGGGCTGCGGGCTCGCATCCGGGCTGGGCCCGGGGTCCACCGGCGGCTCCGGTGTGGGTTCGGTCACAGGCGGCTCCGGGTCCGGCGGGTCCACCGGCGGGTTCGACCCGGAGCCTCCGGAGCCCCCGGAATCGCCGCCTCCGGGGGCGGGCTCCTGCGGCCCCTGGCCGCCGGTCCCGCCCGGCCCCTGCCCCCCGGACCCGCCGGATCCGGATCCGCCCGCGGCGGCGCCCGTACCGGCGGAGGGGGAGGGAGCGCCGGGCGCACCCGGCGAGGCGCCCGGGCTGGGGGAGGCGCCGGGGCCCGCCTTGCCGTCCGCGCCCGGCTTGCCGTCCTTGCCCGGCGTACCGTTCTTGCCGCCATGGCCGGAGCCGTGGCCGGAGCCGCCCCGGACGGACCCGCCACCTCCGCCCGATTCGGCGTCCGCGCCCCGGTGGTCCCCGGAGGAGGACGGCGCGGGCTTGGCGGAATCGTCGCTCACGCTCATGCAGCCCGCCGCCGCCGCGACCGCGATCGCGGTGACGGCCAGTCGGACGGAAGCGGAGAACTGGCGCACGGGTAGCACCTCCGTGGAAGATCGGCGCGGCCCGCAGGGACGGGTCAAGAAGCCCAACTCCCTTTGCCCCGTTCGGGACACGCCCCTGCGGACACCTCCTGTCCGCAAATCCGCCGCGGCCCGGCTAAACAGCCCGGCTACAGCAGCTCCGCCAGCCGCAGTCCCAGCCATACGGCGCACACCCCGGCCGTCACCGACGAGCCGGCATACGCCGCGGCGAGCCCCCCGCGCCCGGTCTCCGCCAGCCGCAGGGTCTCGTACGAGAAGGTCGAGTACGTGGTGAGCGCCCCGCACAGGCCGGGGCCGAGCAGCGCCAGGGCCCCGCCCGAGAGCGCCGCCCCGGCCACCACGCCCAGCAGCAGGCTCCCCGCCACATTCACGGCGAACGTCCCCCAGGGGAACGCCGGAGCCCACCGCTCCCGCACCGCACGGTCCGTCAGATGGCGCAACGACGCCCCCACCGCCGCGCCCAGGACCACGTACAGCCAGTTCACTGCGGGATCGGCCGGGTCAGCGGGATCAGCCGGGTCAGCCGGACCGCCAGCCAGACCGCACCCAGCGCCCCGGCCAGGGTGCCGAGCGCATAGCCCAGCGCCGTGCCGAGCGCGCCGCGCTCCAACAGCCCGACCACGTCCAGCGAGTACGCCGAGAAGGTGGTGAACCCGCCGAGCACACCGGTGCCCAGCAGCGGACGCACCCAGTCCGGCCCGCGCCCCCGCTCACCCGCAAGCACCATCAGCACCCCGATGAGCGAACAGCCGGCCACATTGACCGCGAAGGTCCCCCAGACGGACGGCCACACCAGCCAGATCCCGTACCGCGCGCAGGCTCCGGCGGCTCCCCCGGCGGCGACCAGCAGCACCGTCACCCGTACCCCAGCGCGTGCAGCCGCTCGTCGTCGATCCCGAAGTGGTGGGCGATCTCGTGCACCACGGTGATCTCGGTTTCCTCGACCACGTCCTCCCGGGTCTCGCAGATCCGGAGCGTGGGGTTGCGGTAGATGGTGATCCGGTCCGGCAGCACCCCCGCGTACCACTCGCCGCGATCCGTCAGCGGAGTCCCCTCGTACAGCCCGAGGAGCTCCGGATCGTCCGCGGGCGGCTCGTCCTCCACGAACACCGCCACGTTGTCCATCAGCCGCGTCAGCTCCGGCGGAATCCGGTCCAGGGCCTCTGCGACGAGCTCTTCGAACTCCTCGCGCGTCATCTCCAGCACCGGGCCATTGTCGCTCCGGTGGAAACCGTTTTGGCGATACCTCCCCCCATCCCATATGCTTCTCACGTCCCCGACGCGCTGCAAAGCGCCCAGGTGGGCCCTTAGCCCTCATCGTCTAGTGGCCCAGGACGTCGCCCTTTCAAGGCGGTAGCACGGGTTCGAATCCCGTTGGGGGCACGCATTACCCTGTGCGAGACTTGTCTGGCACAGACACCATGGTCCTGTGGAGCAGTTGGTTAGCTCGCCACCCTGTCAAGGTGGAGGTCGCGGGTTCAAGTCCCGTCAGGATCGCTGAGGCTCGAAAGAGTCCTCGTGGCTGGGTAGCTCAGTTGGTACGAGCGATCGCCTGAAAAGCGATAGGTCGCCGGTTCGACCCCGGCCCCAGCCACAACAGTGAAGGCCCCGTCCCCCGGACGGGGCCTTTTGCGTGCCCGCTACGACCGCCCGGCCTCGGCCGGCTCCCCGGCGTCGGCTTCGGCTTCCGCCCCGGCCCCAGCGTCGGCCCCGCCCTCGGCCCGGGCCCGGCGCCGCCACTGCACCAGCCCGGCCACCGCCGCCCCCACCGCGACCAGCCCGAGCAGCGCCCAATCCGGCACCCCGTCCGCGACGGACCGCACCCACTGCTCCACCGCGAACGAGTCGTCCACGTCCAGCAGCCCGGGCAGGCCGCTCGCCCCGTCGTACGCCAGGAACAGCCCGCCCAGCGCGATGAAGAACAGGCCGGACAGCAGCGAGGTGGTGTGCAGCTCCAGGCGCCCCCACGAGAAGGCCCGGCCGCGCAGCCAGCGCCGTCGGCCCAGCTCGAACCGCTCCCACAGCAGGGCGAGCAGGAACAGCGGTACGGCCATCCCGAGCGCGTACACGGCCAGCAGCGCCCCGCCGTAGACCGGGGACCCGGACACGGCCGCCACCGTCAGGACGCTGCCCAGGATCGGGCCCGCGCAGAACCCGGCCAGGCCGTAGACGGCACCCAGCGCGTACACCGAGAGCGCGGTGGTCGGGCGGATCCGGCCGGAGAGCTCCGCCAGCCGCCGGGAGGCGAAGCCCAGCCCCAGCAGCTGCGCCAGGCCCAGCGCGATGATCAGCCAGCCGCCGGCCAGCACCAGCTGGTCCCGGTGGCCGTGGAAGAACCGCCCGGCGGTCGAGGAGGCCGCACCCAGCGGCACCAGGGTGCTCGCCAGCCCGGCGTAGAAGATCCCGGTCCGGGCGAGCAGCCGCGAGGCGGAGTCGATCGAGTACGCGAAGAAGGCCGGCAGCAGCAGGGCGCTGCAGGGGCTGAGCAGTGCGAGCAGGCCGCCCAGCAGCGCGGCCAGGTATCCGATCTCCATCCCCATCTCCATCAACCGAGCGCCTTGGCCTTCTCGATGGCGTCCACGAACGCGTCGGCCGGCTGGGCTCCGGCGATCGGCCGGCCGTTGACCAGGAACGACGGGGTGGAGCTGACCCCGATCCGGTAGCCCTCCTCCTGGTCCCTGGCCACCGCGTCCTTCGCGGCCTGGCCGTCCATGTCCTCCTCGAACCGGTCCAGGTCCGGGACCCTGGCCTCCTTCGCCAGGGCCCGCAGCCGGTCCGGGCCGAAGCCCTTCGCCTTCGCGCCCTCGGCGTAGGCGGCGCCGTGGAACTGCCGGAACCGGTCCTGCTGCCCGGCGGCCCAGGCGGCCCGCGCGGCGGCCTCGGACTCCGAGCCGAAGATCGGGAAGTTCCGCCACTCGATGCGGAGGGTGCCGTTCGCTACGTACTTTTCGACCAGGTCCGGCTCGGTGTCGCGGGCGAACTTCCCGCAGTAGCCGCATTTGTAGTCGGCGTACTCGATCAGCACCACGGGCGCGTCGGGCCTGCCGACCGCCTGCTTGTCCGCGGCCTGCCGCCGGGCGAGCCCGCGCAGCTGGGCCAGCGCGGCATCCGCCTCGGACTCGGCCGCCCCGCCGGCGCCGGACGCCCGGGGGGCGGGCACGTACGCGCCGTGCACCTCGTCCTCCGACGGCGCGGAGGCCTGCCAGGACAGCAGGCCCAGGGTGACGGCGGCGAGCGCGACCCCGGCGGAGATCAGCAGCGGCTTCTTGGACGCGGACGTCCGGGGGCGGGACATGACGGGCCTCTCACTCGTACGGCGGGTCGTTTCGGGGGGTCTCGTCCGGGAATCGTACGGGGACGACCGACTAATGCGTTCGCCACCCGCAGCCTGCGGGTGAGATCCTCGACCAGGTATGTCTACTTCCTTCGCCGCCCTGCAGACGCTGCTCGGTGAGATCTCGCTCCGCGACGCTCACCGGCTCGGACGTCGCCTCGAAGGCGCTCGCCGCATCCGCAAGCCCGAGGCCAAACAGGCCGTGCTCGACGAGATCGCCGCGGAGGCCACGAAGGCCGCCGAGCGGCTGACCCGGCGTGCCGCGCGCATGCCTGGGGTCACCTATCCGGAAGCCCTGCCGGTCAGCCAGAAGAAGGACGAGATCGCCGAGGCGATACGCGACCACCAGGTCGTGATCGTCGCGGGCGAGACCGGCTCCGGCAAGACCACCCAGATCCCGAAGATCTGCATGGAGCTGGGCCGCGGCGTCCGGGGCATGATCGGACACACCCAGCCCCGCCGGATCGCCGCCCGCACGGTGGCCGAGCGGATCGCCGAGGAGCTGAAGTCCGAGATCGGGCAGACGGTCGGCTGGAAGGTCCGGTTCACCGACCAGGTGGACCCGGACGGCACCTTCGTGAAGCTGATGACGGACGGCATCCTGCTCGCCGAGATCCAGACGGACCGCGAGCTGCGCGCCTACGACACGATCATCATCGACGAGGCCCACGAGCGCAGCCTCAACATCGACTTCCTGCTCGGCTACCTGGCCCAGCTGCTGCCCAAGCGCCCCGACCTCAAGGTCGTCATCACCTCGGCGACCATCGACCCGGAGCGCTTCTCCCGGCATTTCGGCGACGCGCCGATCGTCGAGGTCAGCGGCCGGACGTATCCGGTGGAGGTGCGGTACCGCCCGCTACTCGAAGAGGACAGTGAAGAGTCCGACCGGGACCAGATCACCGCGATCTGCGAGGCCGTGGACGAGCTCCAGTCCGAGGGCGCCGGCGACATCCTGGTCTTCCTCTCCGGAGAGCGCGAGATCCGCGACACGGCGGACGCCCTGAACAAGCGGAAGCTGCGCTTCACTGAGGTTCTCCCTCTGTACGCGCGCCTCTCGCACGCCGAGCAGCACCGGGTCTTCCAGCAGCACACCGGCCGCCGGATCGTGCTCGCCACGAACGTCGCCGAGACCTCCCTCACCGTCCCGGGCATCAAGTACGTGATCGACCCGGGAACCGCCCGGATCTCCCGCTACAGCCACCGCACCAAGGTGCAGCGCCTGCCCATCGAGCGGATCTCGCAGGCCAGCGCCAACCAGCGCAAGGGCCGCTGCGGCCGTACCTCGGACGGCATCTGCATCCGCCTCTACTCCGAGGACGATTTCAACGCCCGTCCGGAGTTCACGGACGCGGAGATCCTGCGCACCAACCTGGCCTCCGTCATCCTCCAGATGACCGCCGCCGGGCTGGGCGAGATCGAGAAGTTCCCCTTCATCGACCCGCCGGACCACCGCAACATCCGCGACGGCGTGCAGCTGCTCCAGGAGCTCGGGGCGCTCGACCCGACGGAGAAGGACCCGAAGAACCGGCTGACCCCGATGGGCCGCCAGCTCTCCCAGCTGCCCGTGGACCCGCGTCTGGCCCGCATGGTCGTGGAGGCGGACAAGAACAACTGCGTCCGCGAGGTCATGGTCATCGCGGCGGCCCTGTCCATCCAGGACCCGCGCGAGCGGCCCTCGGACAAGCAGACCCAGGCCGACCAGAACCACGCCCGCTTCAAGGACGAGACCAGCGACTTCCTCTCGTTCCTGAACATGTGGCGCTATGTGCGCGAGCAGCAGAAGGAGCGCGGCTCCTCCTCGTTCCGCCGGATGTGCAAGCAGGAGTACCTGAACTTCCTGCGGATCCGCGAGTGGCAGGACATCTACTCGCAGCTGCGTACGGTCGCCAAGACCATGGGGATCCACGTCAACGAGGCCGATGCGCCCGAGACGAGCGTCCACATCTCGCTGCTGGCCGGCCTGCTCTCGCACATCGGCCTCAAGGACACCGACAAGAACGAGTACCTCGGCGCCCGGTCCGCCAAGTTCGCGGTCTTCCCGGGCTCGGCGCTGTTCAAGAAGCAGCCCAAGTTCGTGATGTCGGCGGAGCTGGTGGAGACCTCGCGGCTGTGGGCCCGGGTCAACGCCAAGGTCGAGCCGGAGTGGGTGGAGCCGCTCGCCCAGCACCTGATCAAGCGCACCTACAGCGAGCCGCACTGGGAGAAGGACCAGGCGGCCGTCATGGCGTACGAGAAGGTCACGCTGTACGGCGTACCGATCGTGGCCCAGCGGAAGATCAACTACGGCCGGATCGACCCCGAGGTCTCCCGCGAGCTGTTCATCCGCAACGCTCTGGTCGAGGGCGACTGGCGGACCCACCACAAGTTCTACGCGGACAACCGCAAGCTGCTCACCGAGGTCGAGGAGCTGGAGCACCGGGCCCGGCGCCGGGACATCCTGGTCGACGACGAGACCCTGTTCGACTTCTACGACCAGCGGATCCCGGAGCACGTGGTCTCCGGCGCGCACTTCGACTCCTGGTGGAAGCACAAGCGCCGGGAGGAGCCCGAACTCCTCGATTTCGAACGGGAGATGCTGCTCACCGAGAAGGCGGCCGGGGTCACCAAGGACGACTATCCGGACTCCTGGCGGCAGGGCAACCTGAAGTTCCGGGTCACCTATCAGTTCGAACCGGGGGCGGACGCTGACGGGGTCACCGTCCACATTCCGCTCCAGGTGCTGAACCAGGTCACCGACGAGGGCTTCGACTGGCAGATCCCGGGACTGCGGGAAGAGGTCGTCACCGAGCTGATCCGGTCCCTGCCGAAGCCGATCCGCCGGCACTACGTGCCCGCCCCCAATTTCGCCGGGCGCTTCCTGGACACCGCGGTGCCCCTGCAGGAGCCGCTGACGGTCACCCTGGCGCGCGAGCTCCAGCGGATGGTCGGGGTACCGGTCGCGGCCGAGGACTTTGATCTCGGCCGGATCCCGGACCACCTGAAGATCACGTTCCGGATCGTCGACGAGCGGCGCAAGAAGATCGCCGAGGACAAGGACCTGGAAGCGCTGCGCCTGCGGCTCAAGCCCAAGGCCCGGCAGGCCCTTTCCAAGGCGGCTGCGGCCACCGCCGAGCGCTCGGGCGGCGAGTCCGTGGAGCGCACCGGGCTGACCGACTGGACCATCGGCACCCTCAGCAAGGTCTTCGAGACCCGCCGGGCGGGCCAGCCGGTGAAGGCGTACCCGGCGCTGGTGGACGAGGGGACGAGCGTCTCCGTACGGCTCTTCGACACGGAGGCCGAGCAGGCGCAGGCCATGTGGCCGGCCACCCGGCGGCTGATCCTGCTGAACATCCCGGTGAACCCGGCGAAGTTCGCCTCCGAGAAGCTCACCAACCAGCAGAAGCTGGCCCTGTCCCGCAACCCGCACGGCTCCATCCAGGCGCTGTTCGAGGACTGCGCCACCGCCGCGGCCGACCGGCTGATCGCCGAGCACGGTGGCCCGGCCTGGGACGAGGCGGGCTTCCGGAAGCTCTACGAGGCCGTCCGGGCCGACCTGGTGGACACCACGGTGCGCGCCGTGGACCAGGTGCAGCAGATCCTGGCCGCCTGGCAGGCCTGTGAGCGCCGCCTGAAGGCCACCCAGAGCCTGGCGCTCATCAACAACCTCCAGGACGTCAGGACGCAGCTGGCGGCCCTCGTGCCGGCCGGCTTCGTGACCCTGACCGGCATGAAGCGGCTGCCGGACCTGATGCGCTACCTGGTGGCGGTGGACCGGCGGTTGCAGCAGATGCCGACGGCGGTCCAGCGCGACACCACGCGCATGGAGAAGGTCCACGAGATGCAGGACGAGTACGCCTGGCTGCTGGAACAGCTGCCGAAGGGGCGGCCGGTGCCGCGCGAGGTCACCGAGATCCGCTGGATGATCGAGGAACTGCGGGTCAGCTACTTCGCGCACGCGCTCGGCACGGCCTATCCGATCTCGGACAAGCGGATCGTGAAGGCCGTGGACGCGGCGGCTCCCTGACGGGGTGCGGTCGAGTTCGACCGCACCCCCTGACCTGCTGTACAGTCTGACTCGCAACCAAGGTCCTGTGGAGCAGTTGGTTAGCTCGCCACCCTGTCAAGGTGGAGGTCGCGGGTTCAAGTCCCGTCAGGATCGCAACAACATCAGGGCCCGCATCCCTCAGGGGATGCGGGCCCTGATGCGTTTCCCCGATGCGTTTCCCCTGACGCGTTGCCGGAGCGCGGGGAAAATCCCCCGTCCGCATGAGGCACCCCGCCTGCCACGTCCCCTTACGGGTGCATTGCCGTGCATACAAGCGTGATTGCATGTGACAGGGGTCACCACACGAGTTTTCGAGACTCCCACTTTTATCGCGCCCCTACGCGACCTCGATTTAATATGTGCAATGGCACCGTGTCCCGCCGGGCATAAAAAGATCGCGCTGGACCCGGCGGAGTCCAGCGCGATCGAACGACTTGGGTGAACCTGTTGGGGCAGGCTCAGTCGTGTGAAGCCAGGTGGGTTTCATCGGATTGGGGGATCCGATTCGTGCCCGATAAAGCGGGGTACTGCGGGTGCTGCTGTTGCTGCGGGACCTCAGGCCTCGCTGCGCTGCTGCGGAATTCCCGCGAGCAGAGCGCGAACCTCGGCCTCGCGGTAGCGGCGGTGCCCACCCAGGGTGCGGATGGACGTGAGCTTGCCTGCCTTGGCCCAGCGGGTCACCGTCTTCGGGTCCACGCGGAACATCGTGGCAACCTCAGCCGGGGTCAGCAGCGGCTCGGCATCAGGGGTGCGAGCGGTCATGAGCGGCCTCCTCGGGAGAACCGAACCATCTCGGTTCTTTCCTCTAAATTCTGCACCTTGGCCCGCGTTGCCCGAAATGGACAGACGCGGGCCGAGTCGGTTATAGGACGAACGGCTTGTCCTCGGCACTACAACTACACCATCTGTCCAGCCTCGTCGGCCAAACCGATGGAATTGCCCTCCGAGGTGTTCATCAGCGGCGGAAGCCGATGGACTGGCCCATAACGGACAGTCACCCCACTGTGACGATCAGTCACAGAGCGATCAGGAGTCACGAGACCCCCCATAGAGTGCAATGCCGAGCATTCCGCCCTTACTTGGACGGAAGGAACCCTCCCCGGACTCCTTGTCCTATTTTGGCACGAGGGTAGGGGAACGGCGCAAGGGTGTAGATAGTGCGGTCCGTCACGCTTGGGTCAATGGCCCGTATCGGGACGTAGGTCCTGGCCCTAAGACCCGAATGCCTGGGTTCAGGTACATGATCCCTGATTGTGGCCGTTCGGCCGATACCGGCACCACCGCCGGTGTGTGTCCGGTCGGACCGGACCTCGACCGGACCCCGACCGGACCGGACTAGTTGGCGAAGAGTCTCTCCCGGACCGCCCCCCAGCGCTCCGCCAGCCCCCCGTAGACCTCCTGGGCGCCGGCTTCGTCCCCGGCCCGCAGCGCGGCCAGGCCGGCCGCCAGGTCGCCCGCCGAGCGGTCCGCCGCCAGCCGGTCCGCCGGCAGGGCGTGCACCAGCCCGCCGTAGTCCAGCTCCACCATCGACCGCGGGTGGAACTCCTCCAGCCAGCTGCCCACCTCCACCAGGCCCTCGGCCAGCGGCCCGTAGCCCTCCGCCTCCCGCAGCGTGCGCAGCGCCCGGGCCAGCCGCCGCCGGGCCTGCACCATCGGGGTCCGGTAGCGCAGCCGCTCCCCCGGCAGGTAGTCCCGCTCCTCGTCGGCCACCAGCACGAACCAGCGCAGCGGCACCTGCCACACCGCCGTACGGATCCACGGCCGGGCCTGCGGATTCCGCTCCCGCCAGCGCCCGTACTCCTCGGCCGCCCGCCGCCGCACCCCCGGCGGCAGCGCCGCGTCCAGCACCGGCCGCGGGAACTCGGCCACCAGCTCCTCGAGCGCCAGCCAGCCGCGCAGCCGGGTCCGCCACGGGCAGACCAGCACCGTGCCGTCCAGCTCCGCCGTGAAGGCGTCCGCGCTCTCCTGCGCCGGCACCCCCACCGGGACCACCGCCGCCAAGTCCGCCAGCGACCGCCGCAGTTCGTCCTGGGCGGTCGGCCGCACCCCGCGCCGGACATAGTCGGCCCAATGGGTGCGCTCCGGCTCCGCAAAGGCCACCAGAGGCTCGTAAACCCGCAGGTAGGACGCGTACGGGACGATCGGGGCCGCGCGCGCCGAGGGCATCGGCCGATCGGGGGATTCGCTCACTCCCAGGTCCTCCCCCGCACCACCCGGAGGTAGTCCGAACCTCCAGCGCCTACTCTGCGGGAGGGTGATCTGGGGCACTCCGGGCCGCGGCCGAGCGAGCAGGTCTTACGCTGCTCCTACACGCCCTCCCCACCCTCAGGAGGGTCCCCGCCGCATCTCTTCCATGGGAGTCACCACCGTGACCGAAATGACCGACGGCGTCCTGCACACCCTGTTCCGTACGGAGCAGGGCGGCCATGAGCAAGTCGTGCTGTGCCAGGACCGAGCCAGTGGCCTCAAGGCCGTCATCGCCATTCACTCCACCGCCCTGGGCCCCGCCCTCGGCGGCACGCGCTTCCACGCGTACGCCTCCGACGAGGAGGCCGTCCTGGACGCGCTGAACCTCGCCCGCGGCATGTCGTACAAGAACGCCCTCGCCGGGCTGGACCACGGCGGCGGCAAGGCCGTGATCATCGGCGACCCGGACATCCTGAAGAGCGAGGAACTGCTGCTGGCCTACGGCCGGTTCGTGGAGTCCCTCGGCGGCCGGTACGTGACCGCCTGCGACGTCGGCACCTACGTGGCCGACATGGACGTGGTGGCCCGCGAGACCCGCTGGGCGACCGGCCGCTCCCCCGAGAACGGCGGCGCCGGCGACTCCTCGGTGCTGACCGCGTACGGGGTCTTCCAGGGCATGCGGGCCAGCGCCCAGCACCTGTGGGGCGACCCGACCCTGCGGGGCCGCAAGGTCGGCGTGGTGGGCGTCGGCAAGGTCGGCCACTACCTGGTCGAGCACCTGCTGGAGGACGGCGCGGAGGTCGTGATCACGGACGTCCGCCAGGAGTCCGTGCAGCGCATCCTCGACAAGCACCCGGGCAAGGTCACGGCGGTGGCCGACACCGAGGCCCTGATCCGCGTCGAGGGCCTGGACATCTACGCTCCGTGCGCCCTGGGCGGCGCCCTGAACGACGACTCCGTGCCGGTGCTGACCGCCAAGGTGGTCTGCGGGGCCGCGAACAACCAGCTGGCCCACCCGGGCGTGGAGAAGGACCTCGCGGACCGCGGGATCCTCTACGCCCCGGACTACGTGGTCAACGCGGGCGGGGTCATCCAGGTCGCCGACGAGCTGCACGGCTTCGACTTCGACCGGTGCAAGGCCAAGGCCTCGAAGATCTTCGACACCACCCTGGCCATATTTGCACGCGCGAAGGCAGACGGCATTCCGCCGGCCGCGGCGGCCGACCGGATCGCCGAACAGCGGATGGCGGACGCCCGCGCCACCCGTACCGCGTAAGCGGAATGGCACCCGCCGGGGCACGGCGAGACAGAACTCACTGTGCTTCGGCGGGTCGGGCGCCAATAAAGGGTTAAAATCGCAGCTGACCAGCGAGTACAGGGCGTCTCGCGGTCACTGCGACGGGGCACGTCATGCGGGCGGCGTACCGTATGGCCGCGGAAGCAGGTACCGTTAAAGCCCTACGGACGGTCTCTCCAAGGAGAGCCCGCTCCGAACCATGAACGCGTGTCAAGACTCTGGGGCCGTCGAGCCCCGTCACCGAGGGGGTCGAGCCATGGGGCGCGGCCGGGCAAAGGCCAAGCAGACGAAGGTCGCCCGCCAGCTGAAGTACAGCAGCGGCGGAACCGATCTGACACGTCTGGCCAGCGAGCTGGGCGCATCGAACTCGCAACCGATCCAGAACCAGCCGCCTAATGGTGAGCCGTTCGAGGACGACGAGGACGAGGACGACCCGTACGCCCGCTACGCGGATTTGTACAACGACGACGACGAGGACGAGGACGAAGAGTCCGGTCCCGCGTCCCACCGTCGCGGCGCTTGACGCGTTCATCGCTTCGTACAAACGCGCAGATCACACAACCCGGTCCAGGGCCAGCGGCCCCGGACCGGGTTTCGTGCTGCTCAGCCTGCTCCGCCTGCTCAGCTCGCGTAGGAGCCGGTGAGGGCCGCGCCCTCGGCGTGCTCGCCCCGCTCGGTCATCTCGCCGGCGACCCAGGCGTCGACCCCGCGGTCGGCCAGGGTGGCCAGCGCCACCTCCACGGACTCCTGCGGGACCACGGCGATCATGCCGACGCCCATGTTCAGGGTCTTCTCCAGCTCCGGCTGCGCCACCCGGCCGGCCTTGCCGACCAGATCGAACACCGCGCCCGGCGCCCAGGTCGAACGGTCGACCGAGGCGTGCAGGTGGTCCGGGATCACCCGGGCCAGGTTGGCCGCCAGGCCACCGCCGGTGATGTGCGAGAAGGCGTGGACCTCGGTGGTGCGGGTGAGGGCCATGCAGTCGAGCGAGTAGATCTTGGTGGGCTCCAGCAGCTCCTCGCCGAGGGTCCGGCCGAACTCCGGAACCTCCCGGTCCAGGGACAGCCCGGCCCGGTCGAAAAGCACGTGCCGGACCAGCGAGTACCCGTTCGAGTGAAGGCCGGAGGACGCCATGGCGATGACGGCGTCACCCGTACGGATGCGATCGGCGCCGAGCAGCCGGTCGTACTCGACGACACCGGTGCCGGCCCCGGCCACATCGAACTCGTCCGGGCCGAGCAGGCCCGGGTGCTCGGCGGTCTCGCCGCCCACCAGGGCGGTACCGGCCAGGACACAGCCCTCGGCGATGCCCTTGACGATCTGCGCGACCCGGTCCGGGTGGACCTTGCCGACGCAGATGTAGTCGGTCATGAAGAGCGGCTCGGCGCCACAGACGACGATGTCGTCCATGACCATCGCCACCAGGTCGTGGCCGATGGTGTCGTACACGCCCATCTGGCGGGCGATGTCGACCTTGGTCCCGACGCCGTCGGTGGCCGAGGCGAGCAGCGGACGCTCGTACCGCTTCAGAGCAGAGGCGTCGAAGAGTCCGGCGAAACCGCCGAGGCCGCCGAGGACCTCGGGGCGCTGGGTCTTCTTCACCCACTGCTTCATCAGCTCGACGGCGCGGTCACCCGCTTCGATGTCGACGCCTGCAGCTGCGTAGCTGGCACCAGTGGTCTCTGACATGGGAGGCGAGAACTTTCGTGTCGTGTACTGCAGGGGTGTTACCCGGGGAGGTTACGGACGACGGAGCGCATCGGCGGCGTCCGTGCCGCCGGCCAGCTCGGACTCCAGCAGCTGCTTGCCGAGGAGCTCCGGGTCGGGCAGCTCCATCGGGTACTCGCCGTCGAAGCAGGCACGGCAGAGGTTCGGCTTCTGGATGGTCGTCGCCTCGATCATGGAATCGAGGGAGATGTACGCCAGGGAATCCGCGCCCAGCGACTTGCCGATCTCCTCGACCGACATGCCGTTGGCGATGAGCTCGGCCCGGGTGGCGAAGTCGATGCCGAAGAAGCACGGCCACTTGACCGGCGGGGAGGAGATCCGGATGTGGACCTCGGCCGCTCCGGCCTCGCGGAGCATCCGGACCAGCGCGCGCTGGGTGTTGCCGCGGACGATCGAGTCGTCGACGACCACCAGGCGCTTGCCCCGGATGACCTCCTTCAGGGGGTTGAGCTTCAGCCGGATGCCGAGCTGCCGGATCGTCTGGGACGGCTGGATGAAGGTCCGCCCGACATAGGCGTTCTTCACCAGGCCGGAACCGTACGGAATCCCGCTGGCCTCGGCGTATCCGACGGCCGCCGGGGTACCCGACTCCGGAGTCGGTATCACCAGATCGGCCTCGACCGGGGCTTCCTTGGCCAGCCGCCGGCCCATCTCGACACGCGAGAGGTAGACGTTCCGGCCGGCGATGTCGGTGTCCGGGCGCGCCAGGTAGACGTACTCGAAGACACAGCCCTTGGGCTTCGCTTCCGCGAAGCGGGAGGTGCGCAGACCGTTCTCGTCGATCGCGATGAGCTCGCCCGGCTCGACCTCGCGGACGAAGCTGGCGCCGCAGATGTCGAGGGCGGCGGACTCACTGGCCACCACCCAGCCGCGCTCCAGCCGGCCGAGGACCAGCGGGCGGATGCCCTGCGGGTCACGGGCGGTGTAGAGGGTCCCCTCGTCCATGAAGACGAGCGAGAAGGCTCCCTTGACCTTCGGGAGCACCACGTGGGCGGACTCCTCGATGGTCAGCGGCTTCCCGTCGGCATCGACCTGCCCGGCCAGCAGGGCCGTGACCAGATCGGTGTCGTTGGTGGCCGCCACCTGAGTGGCGCGGCCGTCCTGCCGGGGGAGGTCGGCGACCATCTCGGCAAGCTCGGCGGTGTTCACCAGGTTGCCGTTGTGGCCCAGGGCGATCGAGCCGTGGGCGGTCGCGCGGAAAGTGGGCTGAGCGTTCTCCCAGACGGAGGCTCCGGTGGTCGAGTAGCGGGCGTGACCGACCGCGATATGACCTTGGAGGGATCCGAGGGAGGTTTCGTCGAAGACTTGGGAAACGAGGCCCATGTCCTTGAAGACGAGGATCTGGGAACCGTTGCTCACAGCGATTCCCGCGGACTCTTGTCCGCGGTGCTGCAGTGCATACAGTCCGAAGTAGGTGAGCTTGGCGACCTCTTCACCCGGAGCCCAGACACCGAAGACGCCGCAAGCGTCCTGGGGGCCCTTCTCGCCGGGGAGCAGGTCGTGGTTGAGTCGTCCATCACCACGAGGCACACCTTGAGTCTAGGCGACGTCGACCACTGGTCCGAATTGGGGATGCCCGGGAAATCTCACAGCACGGAGGGTGACCATTCCCCACCCACCGTCTCGGTATCCGGATGCCAATTGCTGACAGCGGCTGTCGCATTCGTATTCGGACCGAACCGGCCCGGCCGGACGAGCCGGTCACTTCTTCCAGATGCTCGCCCGCAGGCCCGTGCCGTCCGCTCCGGTGAGGGTCAGGGTGCGGTCCTTGACCGTGTGGTGCAGGGGGCCGGAGGCGAACAGCGCCGACAGGGCCTTCTCGACCTCGCCGGCCGGGCCGGTGCAGGCCATCCGGGTGGCGGCGAGCGGCCCGAAGGTGAGCCGCGGACCGTCGATCACGGCCTTCCCGGTGAACCGGTTGCAGCCGAGGCTGCCACTGGCGCTGCCGTCGGCGGCGATGGTGAACTCGGCCCGGCCTTCTGCGCCTGCCGGGACGGAGGACACTGTCTCGCCCCGGACCAGCGAGTCCACCACCCACCGGCTGCCGGTGAGTGCGGTCGGCGCCGTCGGAGGCACATCGGTGAGCTCGATCCGGTCGCCGCCCGACGCGGTCAGGGTGAGCCGGCCGTCCTGCCGGCCGATCTCCAGCCTGCCCTTGAACAGCCGGGCGAACGCGTTCTCGAACTCCAGGGCGTCACAGGCCATCTCGGTGGTGGGGCCCGGGGTCACGGTCATGGCCGTACCGTCGATCACCAGGTCGGCGCCGAGGCCGTTGCAGCCGTAGTTACCGGTGGCCTTGGTGCCGTTCTCATCGAAGGCCACCGCGGCCTGCGGCGGCCCGGTCAGGGTCCGGCCCCCGACCGTCAGGCTCTGCACCGACCAGCTGGTGCCGGTCAGTTTCACATCGGAGACCGATCCGCCCGCCTGGGTACCGCCGCAGGCGGTGAGGGCGAGTACGGCGGCCAGGGAAAGGGCGAGCGGCACACGGCGGGGAATCCTCATGCCGCTCTGACGCGCCCACCCCGCAACCGGTTCCGCCCGTTCCGCCACCCTCCGCAATCGGCCCTCCGCGATCAGCTCATCACCGGCAGCAGGGCCGACAGGTCCGCCCGCTCCCCACTGGCGCTGACCCGGGCGTCCTCGAGGGCCTCGGCCCACCCGGTACGCCCGGTGGCGAGCCGGATCCAGGTCAGCGGGTCGGTCTCCACCACGTTGGGCGGGGTGCCCCGGGTGTGCCGGGGCCCGGCCACGCACTGGACCACGGCGAACGGCGGAATCCGGACCTCCACCGAGCCGCCGGGAGCCTTGACCGCCAGCGCATCGGCGAGCAGCCGGGTACAGGCGGCCAGCGCCTGCCGGTCGACGGGGATGTCCAGGCCGGCGGCGCGGTTCAGGTCGTCGGTGTGCACCACCAGTTCCACGGTCCGGGTGACCAGGAAGTCGGCGAGGGTCATGTCCCCGATCCACAGGTCCAGCACCCGGCTGCCGGGGCTGGCCTCCAGCGCCTCGGCCAGCCGGGCGCCCGCCCGCTCGTACAGCTCGGGCAGCGGGGCGCCGGTCAGGGTCTCCCGGGCGGCCTCGGAGATCTTCCCGGCGAGCGAGGCGGTGGCGGAGGGCCACTCGACGGCGGCCAGCTCGGCGACGGCGGCGGGAGGCCGGGCCAGGCCCCGGGCGAGCGAGTCGGCGATCCAGGCGACGTGTGCGGCGAGTTCGGCCACGCTCCACTCACCGAGCCCGCTGGGCCGTGCGAGCTGCTCGGGGGTCAACTCCCCGACGGCCCGGGCCACATGTCCGAACTGCGCGGTGACCGCGGCGCGGATCTTCGCCTGGTCGTACGTACGCGGCTTCTTCCTGGCGGGCGGCATGCCCCGACCCTACTCGGGCCCGGCGGGCGCGCGCCGAGGCCCCGCCCACACCGTGGACGGGGCCTCGTACAGCCGGGAACGATCAGGCCAGCAGGGCCGGGATCGTCGCCTCGTGGGCCTCGCGGAGCTCGGCGAGCGGGATGGTGAACTCGCCCTGGATCTCGATCTCCTCACCGTCCACCACACCGATGCGGGCGGCCGGCAGCCCCCTGGCCCCGCACATGTCGGTGAAGCGGAGCTCCTCGCTGCGCGGGACGGCCACGATGGCCCGGCCCGCCGACTCGGAGAAGAGGAAGGTGAACGCGTCCAAGCCCTCCGGGACCACGATCCGCGCACCGTTGCCGCCGCGCAGGCAGGACTCGGTGAGCGCCTGGATCACGCCGCCGTCGGACAGGTCGTGCGCGGCGTCGATCATGCCGTCGCGCGAGGCGGAGATCAGGATCTCCCCCAGCAGCTTCTCGCGGCCCAGGTCCACCTTCGGCGGCAGGCCGCCGAGGTGCTGGTGGACGACCTCGGACCAGGCCGAGCCGCCGAACTCCTCGGCCGTGTCGCCCAGCAGGTACAGCAGCTGGCCGGCCTCCGCGAACGCCATCGGCGTACGGCGGTTGACGTCGTCGATCACACCGAGGACCGCCACGACCGGGGTCGGGTGGATGGCGGTCTCGCCCGTCTGGTTGTAGAGGGAGACGTTGCCGCCGGTCACCGGGGTGCCCAGCTCCAGGCAGCCGTCCGCGAGACCGCGGCAGGCCTCGGCGAACTGCCACATGACGCCCGGGTCCTCCGGCGAGCCGAAGTTCAGGCAGTCGGAGATCGCGAGCGGCTTGGCGCCGGTCGCGGCGACGTTCCGGTAGGCCTCGGCCAACGCCAGCTGCGCGCCCGCGTACGGGTCGAGCTTGGCGAAGCGGCCGTTGCCGTCGGTGGCCATGGCCACGCCGAGGTTGGTCTCCGCGTCGATCCGGACCATGCCGGCGTCCTCGGGCTGGGCCAGCACCGTGTTGCCCTGCACGAAGCGGTCGTACTGGTCGGTGACCCAGGACTTCGACGCCTGGTTCGGGGAGGAGACCAGCGCCAGCACCTGCGCGCGGAGCTCCTCGGAGGTCTGCGGGCGCGCCAGCTTGCCCGCGTCGTCCGCCTGGAGGGCATCCTGCCACTCGGGACGGGCGTACGGGCGGTGGTAGACCGGGCCCTCGTGGGCGACGGTGCCCGGGGGCACGTCCACGATCTGCTCGCCGTGCCAGAAGATCTCCAGGCGCTCGCCCTCGGTCACCTCACCGATGACGGTGGCGATGACATCCCACTTCTCGCAGATCTCCATGAACCGCTCGACGTACTGCGGCTCCACGATCGCGCACATGCGCTCCTGCGACTCGCTCATGAGGATCTCCTCGGGCGAGAGCGTCGCATCGCGCAGCGGGACGGTGTCCAGCTCGACCCGCATGCCGCCGGAACCCGCGGAGGCCAGCTCGCTGGTGGCGCAGGAGAGCCCGGCGCCGCCGAGGTCCTGGATGCCGGCGACCAGCTTCTCCTTGAAGATCTCCAGGGTGCACTCGATGAGGAGCTTCTCCTGGAACGGGTCGCCGACCTGCACGGCGGGGCGCTTGGTGGGCTTCGTGTCATCGAAGGTCTCGGAGGCGAGGACCGAGACGCCGCCGATGCCGTCGCCGCCCGTGCGGGCGCCGTAGAGGATGACCTTGTTGCCGGGGCCGGAGGCCTTGGCGAGGTGGATGTCCTCGTGCTTCATCACGCCGATGCAGCCGGCGTTGACCAGCGGGTTGCCCTGGTAGCAGGAGTCGAAGACGACCTCGCCGCCGATGTTGGGCAGGCCCAGGCAGTTGCCGTAGCCGCCGATGCCCGCGACCACGCCCGGCAGGACGCGCTTGGTGTCGGGGTGGTCGGCCGCGCCGAAGCGGAGCGGGTCCACAACGGCGACCGGGCGGGCGCCCATGGCGAGGATGTCGCGGACGATGCCGCCGACGCCGGTGGCCGCGCCCTGGTAGGGCTCGATGTACGAGGGGTGGTTGTGCGACTCGACCTTGAAGGTGACCGCGTAACCCTGACCGACGTCGACGACACCGGCGTTCTCGCCGATGCCGACGAGGAGGGCGGTGTTCTCCGGGGCCTTCTCGCCGAACTGCTTCAGATGGACCTTGCTGCTCTTGTACGAGCAGTGCTCGGACCACATGACCGAGTACATGGCGAGCTCGGCGCCGGTGGGGCGGCGGCCGAGGATCTCGCGGATCCGGTCGTACTCGTCCTCCTTGAGGCCGAGTTCCTTCCACGGCTGGGCCGCGTCCGGGGTCTCCGTGGCGTGCTTGACGGTGTCGAGGGTCATGCGCTTACCAGCTTCTTCAGGACCGACGTGAAGAACGGCAGGCCGTCGGTGCGGCCCGTTCCGATCAGCGGCTCCACCGCGTGCTCGGGGTGCGGCATGAGGCCGACGACGTTGCCCGCGGCGTTGGTGATGCCGGCGATGTCGCGCAGCGAACCGTTCGGATTGACGTCCAGGTACCGGAAGGCCACGCGGCCTTCGGCCTCCAGCTCGTCGAGCGTGCGCTCGTCGGCGACGTAACGGCCGTCCATGTTCTTGAGCGGGACGGAGATCTCCTGGCCCTGCTCGTAGTCCCCGGTCCAGGCGGTGTCCGCGTTCTCGACGCGGAGCTTCTGGTCGCGGCAGATGAAGTGCAGGTGGTTGTTGCGGAGCATCGCGCCGGGCAGCAGGTGGGCCTCGGTGAGGACCTGGAAGCCGTTGCAGATACCGAGGACGGGCATGCCCGCCTTCGCCTGCTCGATGATCGTCTCCATCACCGGGGAGAAGCGGGAGATGGCGCCCGCCCGCAGGTAGTCGCCGTAGGAGAAACCGCCCGCGAGGACCACCGCGTCGACCTGGTGCAGGTCCTTGTCGCGGTGCCAGAGCGAGACGGGCTCGGCGCCCGCGAGGCGGACGGCGCGCAGCGAGTCGCGGTCGTCGAGGGTTCCGGGGAACGTGACGACACCGATGCGAGTGGTCACGACCCGGACTCCACCTTGACGACGAAGTCTTCGATGACGGTGTTGGCGAGGAACGTTTCGGCCATCTTGTGGATGCGGTCGAGGGCGGCCTGGTCGACCGGCCCCTCCACCTCGAGTTCGAAGCGCTTCCCCTGGCGGACGTCGGCGATCCCCTCGAAGCCCAGGCGCGGCAGTGCACGCTGCACCGCCTGGCCCTGAGGGTCGAGGATCTCCGGCTTGAGCATGACGTCGACTACGACGCGTGCCACTGGCACTCCCGAGTGGTGGTTGGTGCGAAGGCGGTTCCCTCAGCGTACCCGTCCCAAATTTCTACGCGGGTAGATATCATGCGCTTCACCAACGCTTCGCAAAATCCACCGGAAAACCACCGGCCCGGGATTGCGGCGGGACACGCGGAGAGAATTAACTGAGCTTCGCAATACGCGAGAAATCGCGGTACAAAGGAATCCCCGGGGATTGCCCCGGAAAGCAGCATTGTTACGAAACATCCACACAGTCGACATCGCCGCACGTCAGCGCGCGGGGAAGTCGCGCGAAGGGACCGATATCCGTGGCGCAGCGCGTAGTAGTCACGATCTCCGACGACCTCGATGGCGGAGAAGCGGCGGAAACGGTCGCGTTCGGTCTGGACGGTAAGTCGTACGAGATCGACCTCAATCTCGCCAACGCAAAGAAACTGCGTAAGAGCCTCGCCCCTTACGTGGCAGCCGGACGCCGGCGGGCGCGCTCCGGGAAGGCGTACAAGCACACCTCGCTCGCGCCGGACCCGGCGGTGGTGCGCGCCTGGGCGCGCTCCAACCAGCTCGACGTGCCCCCGCGCGGACGCATCCCCAAGAAGATCTACGAGGCGTACAACGAGGCCCACTGACCCCCGATTTGCCAACCACCCCATCCGATCCGCTAGTGTGTGGATCACGCCGAGGGGCAAGGCCGCAGGTCACAACCCCGAAGTCGTGCGGGTGTAGTTCAGTAGCAGAACATCCCCCTTCCAGGGGGAAGGCGCAGTGTGCGATTCCTGTCACCCGCTCTGCATCGCTTTGCCAACCACTCCGGTGGATCAGGTAGAGTGGTGGTCGCACCGCCGGTGCACCTCTTCATCGAGAGTGTGGCGAGTGTCTGCATGCGGACGTGGCTCAGTTGGTAGAGCATCACCTTGCCAAGGTGAGGGTCGCGAGTTCGAATCTCGTCGTCCGCTCAGAGAGAAGACCCCGGTCATTGCGACCGGGGTCTTCTGCGTTTCCCGGACGTTTCCGGACGTCTCCCGGATCTTGCATGACATTTGTCATCGGCGCTCATGACAGCGCGCACTGCTGCGGCTCCGGATCCGGCTCGATTCTGGATCCATGACCAACACCGACCAGTCCGTGATCGAAGTCGAGGAGCTGCGCCGCGGCTACTCGGGGGGCTTCGAGGCCGTCCGCGGCATCTCCTTCTCCGTCGCCCGGGGCGAGATCTTCGCCCTGCTCGGCACCAACGGCGCGGGCAAGACCTCCACCGTGGAACTGCTGGAGGGACTGGCGGCGCCGAGCGGGGGCCGGGTCCGGGTCTTCGGCATGGATCCGTACCGGGAGCGGGCCGCGGTCCGGCCGCGGACCGGGGTGATGCTCCAGGAGGGCGGGTTCCCCTCCGACCTTTCGGTGGCCGAGACGGTACGGATGTGGGCCGGCGTGACCAGCAAGGCCCGGCCCGGCGCCGAGGTGCTGGAGCTGGTCGGTCTCGCCGGCCGGGCCGCCGTCCGGGTGAAGCAGCTGTCCGGCGGCGAGCGGCGGCGGCTGGACCTGGCGCTGGCCCTGCTGGGGCGGCCGGAGGTGCTGTTCCTCGACGAGCCGACCACCGGCATGGACCCGGAAGGCCGCCGGGACACCTGGGAGTTGGTCCGACAGCTGCGGGACCAGGGCACCACGGTGCTGCTGACCACGCACTACCTGGAGGAGGCGGAGGAGCTGGCAGACCGGCTGGCGATCCTGCACGAGGGGGAGCTGGTGCTGTCCGGCAGCCCGGCCGAGGTGGCCGCCACCCGCCCGGCCCGGATCAGGTTCACCCTGCCGGAGGGGATCGGCCCCGCCCTGCTGCCGCTGTCGCTGCACGCGGGCGCCGAAGGCCGGCGGGTGGAGATCCGGACCGACCGGCTGCAGGCCTCGCTGACCGAGCTGCTGCGCTGGGCCGAGCAGGAAGGGGTGGAGCTGGCCGGGCTGGACGCCAGGTCCGCCTCGCTGGAGGAGGCCTTCCTGGAGCTGGCGCGGAGCCGCCGGGCCGTTGAGGGCCCCGCCGCTGCCGGGGCCCATCACACCGACCGCAGCCACACCGACCGCAACGACACCCTGGCGGGGATCCGATGAACACGCTGACCCTGAACCCCGGCCGGCTCTTCGCACTCGGCCGGTCCGAGCTCACCCTGCTGATCCGCAACCGGGCCGCACTGTCCGTGGCCCTGATGATGCCGCTGGTGATGGTGTTCGTCCTGCGGTCCTCGCTCGGCGAGTTCGAGCTCGACGGCGGCGCGGCGGCGATCGGTGAGGCAACGCTGACCGGCGGCATCGGCATGGTGCTGGTCCTCGTCGTCTATATGAACCTGGTCTCGGCGTACGTGGCCCGGCGCGAGGAGCTGGTGCTGAAGCGGCTGCGCACCGGCGAGGCGAACGACCTGGAGATCCTGGCCGGCAGTGCCCTGCCCGCGGCGGCGCTGGCCCTGCTGCAGGTGGTGGTGCTCACGGTGGCCGGGGCCGCCGCCCTGGACGTACGGACCCCGCAGAACCCGCTGCTGCTGGTGGCGGCCGTGCTCGCGGGCATCGTGCTGCTGGCCGGCCTGTCCGCGGTGACCAGTGCCTTCACCCGCAATGTGGAGAGCGCGGGGCTGACCACGCTGCCGCTGTTCCTGATCACCTCGGTGGGTTCCGGGCTGTTCGTGCCGCTGGAGACCCTCCCCGACAAGCTCGCCTCGGTGTGCGAACTGCTGCCGCTGACCGGGGTGATGACCATGGTGCGGGCCGGTTGGCTGGGCACCGCGGACGCCGGGGGTGCCGGTGGCGCCGGGGATCTCACGACCGCGGCCGTGGTCACGCTGGCCTGGATCGTGATCGCCGTGTTTGCTGTGCAGCGTTGGTTCCGGTGGGAACCGCGCCGCTAGATCGATCGGGGGACGGGCCGTGTCGAAGCTGACCGGGTGGTGGAGCGGCCGTGGCAGTGCGGCCAAGGTGGAGCTGTACACACGGTGGTCCTTCCACAGCTTCGCGCTGGTGGAGGTCACGGCGATCGGGCTGGGCGCCCTGGCCGGCGCCGGGCAGCCCGTCGCGGCGGACCTGGTCGCCGGGGTGCTCGTCCTGGCGCACGCCGTGCTGTGCGCGGTGGTCTCCTCCCGGGCGCTGGACTGGCTGCTGGACCGGGCGGAGCGGCCGGTCCGCCCGGCCCTGGCCCTGGCCCTGCTGAGCGGTGCGTCCACGCTGTACTTCCTCCTCGTGCACACGCAGCAGCGAGGGGACGGCGACGCCAATCCGGCACCCACCCTGGTGTCGGGCGTGGTCGTCTTCGGGCTGGGCGCACTGACCCTGTGCCTGCGCCGGATGCGGCGGATGCTCTACCTCGTACCGGCCACGGCGGTGGTCACCGGGCTGGCCGCATTCGCCGTGGGGCTGCCCCTCCCCGACTCGCTCGGGTACATGGTGGGCCTGCTGCTCGGCTGTGCCCTGATCACGTTCACCTGCGGGTTCTCCGCGTGGCTGGTGAAGACCGTGTGGGAGCTGGACCGTTCGCGGGAGCTGGGGGCGCGGCTGGCGGTGGCCGAGGAGCGGCTGCGGTTCGGCCGGGACCTGCACGACGTGATGGGCCGGAACCTGGCGGTGATCGCGCTGAAGAGCGAGCTGGCGGTGCAGCTGGCGCGGCGCGGCCGGCCGGAGGCGGTGGACCAGATGGTGGAGGTGCAGCGGATCGCGCAGGAGTCGCAGCGCGAGGTGCGGGACGTGGTGCGCGGCTACCGCGAGGCGGACCTCGCGGTGGAGCTGGACGGGGCGCGCGGGGTGCTGCGGGCGGCCGGCATCGACTGCCGGGTGGAGCTGCGGGACCGGCGCGAGCTGCCGGCTCCGGTGCAGTCGGCGCTGGGCTGGGTGGTCCGGGAGGGCACCACCAATGTGCTGCGGCACGGGGACGCGCGGAGCTGTGTGATCCGGCTGGCGCCGGAGGGGGACGGCGGCGGCCTGGCCCTGGTCATCGAGAACGACGGGGTGCCGGCCGAGCCGGCGGGCCGGCCCGGGTCGGGTCTGGCCGGGCTGCGGGAACGGCTGGCCGCACTGGGTGGCACGCTGGAGGCCGGGACGGTCGCGGGGGGCCGGTTCCGGTTGCGGGCGGGCATTCCGGAAGAGCGGTTGCGGGTGGAGATGGCGGAGATTCCTGAACAGGGGGTGCGGGCGTGAGCGTGAGCTGCGTACGTGTGCTGCTGGCCGACGACGAGCATCTGATCAGGGGTGCGGTCGCCGCGCTGCTGGCACTGGAGGACGACCTGCTGGTCGTCGCGGAGGCCGCCTCCGGGCCGGAGGCACTGGCGATGGCCCGGGCACACCGGCCGGACGTGGCGGTGCTGGATCTCCAGATGCCGGGGGCGGACGGTGTGAGTGTCGCCACAGCCCTGCGGGCCGAACTCCCGGACTGCAAGACCATGATCGTGACCAGTCACGGCCGCCCGGGGCATCTGAAGCGGGCCCTGTCCGCGGGGGTGCGGGCCTTCGCCCCGAAGACCGTCTCGGCCCAGAAACTGGCCGAGATCATCCGGACCGTGCACGGCGGAGGGCGTTATGTGGACCCGGAGTTGGCGGCCGACGCGATCAGCGCCGGGGACTCCCCGCTGACCGCACGGGAGGCCGAGGTGCTGGAACTCGCGGCGGACGGGGCGCCTATCGCGGAGATCGCCGAGCGGGCGGCGCTGTCCCAGGGGACGGTCCGGAACTACCTGTCGGCGGCGGCTGCGAAGCTGGGTGCGGAGAACCGCCATGCGGCAGTGCGTCTCGCACGCGAGCGAGGTTGGGTATAGTGGTTCTCGCGCTACGGCGCATGCGGACGTGGCTCAGTTGGTAGAGCATCACCTTGCCAAGGTGAGGGTCGCGAGTTCGAATCTCGTCGTCCGCTCAGATCAAGAAGGCCCCGGTCATTCGACCGGGGCCTTCTTCGTGCCTCAGGAGCCGTTCGCCGGGCCGCTGTGGGTCCAGTGCTGGCCGGTGAGCCGCTCGTACGCCTCGATGTACTTGGCCCGGGTCTGCTCGACGATCTCGGCGGGCAGGGCGGGCGGGGGCAGTTCGGCGGTGCGGTCCCAGCCGGAGGCGGGCGAGCTGAGCCAGTCCCGTACGAACTGCTTGTCGTACGAGGGCTGGGCGCGGCCGGGCTGCCACTGGTCGGCCGGCCAGAAGCGGGAGGAGTCGGGGGTCAGCACCTCGTCCGCGGCGACCAGGGTGCCGGCCCCGTCGAAGCCGAACTCGAACTTGGTGTCCGCGAGGATGATCCCGCGCTCGCGGGCGATGTCCCGGGCCCGGCCGTAGACGGCGAGGGTGGTCTGGCGCAGCAGGGCGGCCGTCTCGGCGCCGACCTGGTGGGCGACCTCCTCGTAGGAGACGTTCTCGTCGTGCTCGCCGACCTCGGCCTTGGTGGCCGGGGTGAAGATCGGTGCGGGCAGCTCGGAGCCGTCCACCAGGCCCTCGGGGAGGGCGAGTCCGCAGACCGTGCGGGTCTGCCGGTACTCGGCGAGGCCGGAGCCGGTCAGGTAGCCGCGGGCCACGCACTCGACCGGGACCATGTCCAGGCTCTTGCAGATGAGGGTGCGGCCGGCCCAGTCGGCGGGGGCGCCGGCCGGCAGGTCGGTGCCGATGACGTGGTTCGGGACGAGGTCCGCGAGCTGGTCGAACCACCAGAGGGAGAGCTGGGTGAGGACCCGGCCCTTGTCCGGGATCTCGGTGGGCAGCACCCAGTCGTAGGCGGACATCCGGTCGCTGGCGACCATGACGAGCCGGCCCGCCTCGTCACGGTAGAGGTCACGGACCTTGCCGGTGTGGAGGTGGACGAGGCCCGGAACCTGAACCGGCTCGGGCTTTTCGACGAATCCGGACACGGGGCCTCCCTGTGGTTCTGTATGAAGCACACCGATTCTCCCGCACCGGGGGGACCGATCGGCCTCGGGGGTCCGTGGCGTCAGTCGCGTTTGCAGATCCGGTCGAGGAGATTGGCCGTGGCCCGCTGGACCCGCTCGTCGACATGGCCGGGCCGGTCGAGCGCCGGGGACCAGGCGAAGGTGCCGGAGGCGAAGACCAGGGCGCCGCTGGGCGCGCGGTAGAGGGAGGTCTCCTGGTGGCGGCGGTGGCCGTCGCCGTCCTCGTACGGGGAGTGGGCGAGCAGGATCCGGTCCTGGTGCTCGGGGAGCTGGGTGCGGGGGAAGTAGCGGTCGGCCTCGCCCGCGACCAGGCCGTCGAGCTCGTCGTTCTCGACGGCTCCGGTGGATTCCCACAGCCAGTGGCCGGCGTTGCGGACGATCAGCGGGGCGGGTTCGGGGACGCGGCCGGCGTACTGGATGCCGAGCAGCTGCTGCTCGGGGCGGTCCACCTCGCGCCACAGGGCGGTGCGGCCGGGGCCGCGACGTTTTCGGCAGGTGAGCAGCCGGTCGGGCACCCCCGAGGGGGAGGGGCTGAGTTCGACCTGCCAGTACATGGTGTTGGCGGAGAGAAAGACCAGCGAGGTGCCGCGGTCGCGGGCGCGCTCGGCGGTGCGGCGCATGGGCACCGACCAGTACTCGTCGTGGCCGGGGAAGACCAGGCCGCGGTACCGGGTCGGGTCGATGCGGCCCGCGTGCAGGTCGCGGGTGTCGGCGTAGGCGAGGTCGTAGCCGTAGCGCTCGGCCCAGCGGATGAAGTCGTAGGCGTGGCCCACGTGGAGGGGCAGGCCGGCTCCGGCGTAGGGGCGGTCGAAGGAGACGGTGATCGCCGCGTCCGCCTCGCCGAGCAGCCGGCCGTCCTCGTCCCAGGCGTGGTAGAGGCTGGCGCCGGTGTGGCCGTCCTCGGGATAGAGGTTGTAGGCCTGCCAGGTGATGTCCGGGAGCAGGAGCAGCAGATCGGCGGGGTGGTCGTCCCTGACCGTGAAGGGGATGTGGGAGCGGTAGCCGTCGGCGGTGGTGAGGACGGCCACATAGGCGCCGACGTTCCAGTAGCCGGGGACCTGGAGCCGCCAGGACAGCCACCAGTGGTGACAGGAGACCGTGCGGTCGGCGGTGAGCGGGGCGGGCTGGACGATCCCGGAGAGGCGGGGGCTCGAGTGGATCTTGGAGGCGCCGTCGCCGCCGTAGTGCCCGATCCGGTAGATGTCGACCGAGAACTGCTGGGGCGGATCCACGGTGATGTGGAAGTCGATGGCGCCGCCGGGGGTGACGGCCCCGGTGGAGGCGAAGCCCTTGATCTGCCGGTGCACGTCGTCGGCGGTCCGGGGGCCGTTGGTGCGCTCGCGGGGTGCCGGGATCCGGCCCGCCGGGATCCGGCCCGATCCAGTCGATCCGGTCGCGGCCGGGTCTACGTACCAGGGGACCACCTGGCCGGTATCGCCGAAGTACAGCTCGCTGCCCCGGAACCACGGGAGGGGTCCCTGGCCGAAGGGGTCGCTCACCGCGTGCGCGAGCGCACCCGATTCCCACCGCCGGATCTGGTCCGCAGCCATTCCGCTCCCCTCCCTCGCTCCCCCGGACGTTTCTGACTCGATGTGGCGCGGAGTTCGTCCGCGACCGGTCCCAGCACATCACATAACGCACGCACTCCGTCACCGTTCGTCGTGAATTGACCTGAGCGGATCTAAACCCTCCGTTTAACGGTCCGCCCGGGGGTGGCGGGGGTGGCACGGGTGGCGGAGCAGGTCCCCTGGTGCGGGCCCGATGCGGACCGGAACCGAGGCCGGGGCCAGGGTCAAGCCGGGGCCAGGCCAAGGCCGGCCCGTGGCGCGGGCCGGGGTGCCGGGCCGGCGGGTCAGACCAGCCGGACCGGCTTCTCCGGGCGGACGCCGAGCTCCGCGAGCCAGTCCCGCAGCGGCTCCGGGTCCCCGTCCTCCACCAGCGACAGCACCCGCGGGGCCAGGTCGGAGCGGCGCTCACCGCCGACCAGCAGCACCGGCCCGTCGAGCCAGTCCAGGCCGGGGCCGGCCCCGGCGGAGTCCACCGCGGCACAGCAGACCATCGCCGTGACGTGGTCGGCCAGCAGGTCCCGGCCGGTCCGCGGCGGCTGCAGCGGGAACAGCGGTACGGCATCCGCGCCGCGCGCCTTCGCCGCCTCGGCGCCGGCCGAGCGCTCCTCCCGCGCCACGTCGTGGCCGAGCCGTCCGGCCAGGGCTTCCCCGGCCGAGCCGTCCCGGTCGGCGAGGTACCCGATCACCCGCTCCAGGGTGGGCCCGGCCAGTACGTCGGCCACCCCGGCCAGGGTGCCGGTGCCGGTCCCGGGTCCGGTGTCGCCGGTACGTCCGGTACGGGCCGGGAGACCGGGATCGCCGGTGCGGGCCGACCCCCCGGAAGGAACCGCCAGCGCATCCAGGGCGGCATGGAGCCGGGCCGCCTCGGTCCGCCATTTGCGGTCGACCACCTCCTCCGGGTACGCCGCCCAGTCCACCGGGGACCAGTCCGGGCCGGCCTCCGCAGGACCGCCGTGGAACAGGCGGGCCGCCAGCAGCGAGGCCGCCTCGTCGATCACACCGGGCCGTTCCAGCAGGTCACAGGCCGGGCGCTCGCCCAGCCGCGAGGTGAATCCGTCGGCGAGCCGGTCCCGGCGGGACAGCTCGGTCAGCGCCGAGACCACGCCCGCGTCCAGGTGGGCCGGCCAGCGGCCCATCCGCCAGGCCGGCAGCGCCACCCGGGTCAGCAGCCGGTCCCAGCCCGCATAGGCGAGGCCGACCTGCTCCTGGGCGACGATCCGCAGCCCGTAGTCCACGCTCTGGGCCCGCTCCGAGGCGGCTGCGGCCACCCCGCGCTCCATCTCCGTGGCATCCGCCCGGCACAGCCGCAGCAGCAGCCTGGCGGGGCGGGCGATCCAGCCGAGCCCGCGACGGTTGCCCACGTCCACGGCGGCATCCAGCCCGCGCACGAAGCGGCGGGCCTCCGCTATGTCCGGCTGCGCCGAAGGACCCGTACCGGCGACGACCGGGGCCAGCACGGCCCGCAGCTCGCCCACCCGCATCCACCACAGGAACGGGGAGCCGATGACGAGCACCGGGGCCGCCGCCGCGGGGTCGTTGACCGCGGGGGATATCCCGCGGCGCACGTGTGCCGCATGGGTGCGGTCCTCCAGCCAGCTGTCGCAGTCGGGGGTCAGCGCTATCGCGGACGGCACCGGCACCTCCAGCCGCTCGGCCAGATCACGCACCATCCGGTAGAGATCGGGGGCGGCCGACTCGGACACCGGCACCGTCGGCGTCACGGCCGGACTGGCCCGCAGCACCACGGCGGCGAAGATCCCGCCGGTCAGCAGCACCAACACGGCGACGGCGCACACGACGAGGGTCACGACGGGCCAGGGGTCCCCGGCCAGCCGCCCCGTCATCCGGGCGGCCACCAGCACCACCGCGAGGGCGGCGGGCAGCAGCGCGACGGCCAGAGCCCTGCTGCGCACCCGCAGCACGGCAAGGGCCCGGTGGCGCGCGGACAGCGCACCCACCTCCATGGTCGAATCCATGGTCGAACCGGTTCCGGACACGGCCGGACCTCACCCCCTCTGCCCTGTGGCGGCTTTGCTCACTCCCCCACTGTGACACTCGCCACTGACATCGCAATGCCGGTGGGCCAAGTGCCGGAACCAGCTCCGGAATGCTTGCGCCGCACCCTAGTTGGGGTGTGGGCGGCCGTCAGGCGAAGGGCACATCGATCACCCGATGGAATGGCTTTGGGTAAAGCTGGCTGCGTTCGAAGGCGGCCGGATGCCATCGCACGCGCGGGCCCGGGCGCAGCTGGTGCGCACCGGGCCCGCGTCGCAGGTCTCCGTTTCAGCCGGCTTCAGCCCTCGGGCTCCGTGCCGGTCGGGGCGGTCGGGGCGGGCCAGCGCCCTTCGGCCGCCTTGGCCGCGATGTCCGTGCGGTGCTGGGAACCGGCCAGCTTGATCCGCCCCACCGCCTTATACGCCCTCTCGCGGGCCTCCGCCAGATCGGAACCGGTCGCGGTGATGGAGAGGACCCGGCCGCCCGCACTGAGGATGCTGCCACCCTCCTGGCGGGTACCGGCGTGCAGGACGTACGCCTCCGGGCCGTCCTGGGCCTCGACCTCGTCCAGGCCCTCGATCGGGTCGCCGGTGCGCGGGGTGCCCGGGTAGTTGTGGGAGGCCACAACCACGGTGACGGCCGCGTCCTCGCGCCAGTTCAGCGGCGGTTCGGCGTGCAGGGTGCCGTTGGCGGCGTTCAGCAGGACGCTGCCCAGCGGCGTGCGCAGCCGGGCCAGCACCACCTGGGTCTCCGGGTCGCCGAAGCGCGCGTTGAACTCGATCACCCGGACTCCGCGGGAGGTGATCGCGAGGCCGGCGTAGAGCAGGCCCGAGAAGGGGGTGCCGCGGTGGCGCAGCTCGTCGACGGTGGGCTGCAGGACGGTGGCCATCACCTCCTCGACCAGCTTGGGGTCGGCCCAGGGCAGCGGGGAGTAGGCGCCCATGCCGCCGGTGTTGGGGCCTTCGTCGCCGTCGAGGGCGCGCTTGAAGTCCTGGGCGGGCTGCAGCGGGAGCACGGTGACGCCGTCGGTGATGGCGAACAGCGAGACCTCGGGGCCGTCCAGGTACTCCTCGATGACCACGCGGTCGCAGGCCAGCGCGTGCTCGCGGGCGGCGGTGAGGTCCTCGGTGACGACGACGCCCTTGCCGGCGGCCAGGCCGTCGTCCTTGACCACGTACGGGGGGCCGAAGGCGTCGAGGGCGGCGTCGATCTCCTCGGCGGTGGTGCAGACGTAGCTGCGGGCGGTCGGCACGCCGGCGGCGGCCATCACACCCTTGGCGAAGGCCTTGGAGCCCTCCAGCTGCGCGGCCTCGCCGGACGGGCCGAAGACGGGGATGCCGGCCGCGCGGACGGCGTCGGCGACCCCGGCGACCAGCGGCGCCTCCGGGCCGACGACGACCAGACCGGCGCCGAGCTCACCGGCCAGCCGGGCCACGGCGTCGCCGTCGAGGGCGTCGACCTCCCGCAGCTCGGCCACGTCCGCGATCCCCGCATTACCGGGGGCGCAGTAGAGCGCGGTGACGTCGGGGTCGAGGGACAGAGAGCGGCACAGGGCGTGTTCGCGGGCGCCGCCGCCGATGACGAGGACCTTCACGGGGTGCAGCCTAGCCCGCGCGGCGGTGTGCCCTTCGTGCGGCCACCCAATCCGGGGCCGCTTACTCGTTTGTATATTCCTCCACCACGGTGGCCCCGAGCTCGCGCACGATCAGGTCGTGACCGGTGAGCGCGCTCTCGACCAGATCCGGGTCATCCGCTTCCGGTACGTCGTCCTCGGGGGCCACCGGAGCGGGTGCCGCCGGGGCGGCCGACTCTGGTCGGGGCGGGGCCTGGGCGGGTGCCGGGGCCTGGGAATGGGCCTGGGCTTGGGCGGACGGTGGGGTGTACGTGGGGGAGGGCGGGTTCTGGGCCGGGGCCTGGGCGGGCGGCGGGGTGTAGGCGGGCGCGGCCGGGGCGGCGTACCCCCCGGCGGCCGGGGCCGGTGCGGCACCGCCCACCACGGCCTCGATCTTCCAGTGCACCTGGAACTGCTCGGCCAGCACCGCCTTGAGGACGTCTTCGCTGCCGCTGCTGGAGAAGTTGTCCCGGGCCCCCGGGTTGGGGAAGCCGAGCTGCAGGGTGGTCCCGTCGAAGCCGCTCACCTGGGCGTTCTGGCTGAGCAGGATCCAGGTGAACCGGCGGCGGTTCTTGACGGCCTCCAGGATGCTCGGCCACATCGCCTGGACCTGCCCGGCACCGGCGGCCATGCCGGGCGCCGCCGCTGCGGGGGCGGCAGCCGGGGCCGGGGCGGGAGCAGCGGCCTGCTGCGGGGCGGGCGCGGCGGGAGCGCCGGAACCGGGCTGGGCAGCACCGGGCCAGGCCCCGGGCTGCGCCGCTCCGGGCCATGCGCCGGGCGCGGGGGCGGCCGGGGCGGCGGCCGGGGCCGCGGGAGCCGCCGGCTCGGCGGGAACACCGGCCCCCGGAACCGCGGCTCCGGGCCAGGCCCCGGGGGCAGCCGGAGCAGCCTCGGGCTGCGGGGACGCGGGAGCGGCGGCGGGGACGGGAGCAGGACTCACGGCTTCCGGAGGTCCGGCGGGTCCGGCGGGTCCACCGGACCCGGCGGCCTGCGGCCGTACCGCGGCGCGGGCAGCCGCCGGACCGCCACCGGGAGCCATCTGCTGCGCCGGCGCGACCGGCGCCATCGCATGGGCCTCTGGCCCGGGCGCGTACCCCATGGCCGGTCCGCCCACCGGCGGCACGGCCATCGCCATACCGCCGCGCTCCAGCCGGTCGAGCCGGGCCTGGAAGGAACGCTCATCGTCGAAGGCCGCGGGCAGCAGCACCCGCGCACAGATCAGCTCCAGCTGCAGCCGGGGCGAGGTGGCCCCCCGCATCTCCGTCAGCCCGGTGTTGACCAGGTCGGCCGCCCGCGACAGCTCGGCCGCGCCGAACACCGAGGCCTGCGCCTGCATCCGCTCGACCACATCCGCGGGCGCGTCGATCAGGCCCTTCTCCCCCGCGTCCGGGACCGCGGCCAGGATCACCAGGTCCCGCAGCCGCTCCAGCAGGTCGGCGACGAACCGCCGGGGGTCGTTCCCGCCCTCCACGACCCGGTCGACCACCTCGAAGGCCGCGGCACCGTCCCCGGCCGCGAACGCGTCCACCACCGAATCCAGCAGCGAGCCGTCCGTATATCCGAGGAGCGAGGTCGCCATGGCATACGTCACACCGGCTTCGCCGGCACCGGCCAGCAGCTGGTCCATGACGGACATCGAGTCACGCACCGACCCGGCACCGGCCCGCACCACGAGCGGCAGCACCCCGTCCTCGACGGGAATGCCCTCGCGCCCGCAGACCTCGGCCAGGTACTCCCGGAGCGTCCCGGGCGGGACCAGCCGGAAGGGATAGTGGTGCGTCCGGGACCGGATGGTCCCGATGACCTTCTCCGGCTCGGTCGTGGCGAAGATGAACTTGAGGTGCTCCGGCGGCTCCTCGACCACCTTCAGCAGGGCGTTGAAGCCCGCCGAGGTGACCATGTGGGCCTCGTCGATGATGTAGATCTTGTACCGGCTGCTCGCCGGCCCGAAGAACGCCTTCTCCCGCAGGTCACGGGCGTCGTCCACACCACCGTGCGAGGCGGCGTCGATCTCGATGACATCGATCGAGCCCGGGCCGTTCCTGGCCAGGTCACGGCAGGACTGGCACTCCCCGCAGGGCGTCGGCGTGGGACCTTGCTCACAGTTCAGGCAGCGGGCGAGGATGCGCGCGCTGGTCGTCTTTCCACAGCCGCGCGGCCCGCTGAACAGGTACGCGTGATTGACCCGGTTGTTCCGCAGGGCCTGCATCAGCGGGGCAGTGACATGCTCCTGCCCGATGACCTCGGCGAACGACTCGGGGCGATAGCGGCGGTACAGCGCAAGGGACGACACGCTTACGAGGTTATCCGGGCCCACCGACAACAGGCGGCCACCAGCCACCAGAAACGCAAGCGCCCCCCACGCACCCGCCAGAGCCCACTTACCCTTGCTGCCTTCCGGCCCTGGGGGAGTTGGGTGAGATAGCGCCACGTGAGGGGCTGACCCCACCCTAGCGGATGAACGCCCCTGGAATCGAGCCGCACCCCCCGCACACCCCTCGCGCGCTCCCGCCCGACGATCACGTTCGCGAGCACCCCTCAACGTCTTGTATTGTTTGCGGCGGAGGATTCGCCTAGTGGCCTAGGGCGCACGCTTGGAAAGCGTGTTGGGGGCAACCCCTCACGAGTTCGAATCTCGTATCCTCCGCCAGTGCCTCACCGGGCACGATGTCGAAGAGCCCCACCGCTTGCGGTGGGGCTCTTCTTCGGTTCCGTTGGCCTCCACCCTGCCTTGCGCTCCTTCGCGCCGTTGGCAGCCGCATCATCACCGCTGAGCACGGCATCGGGCTTCTTGACGAGGCCTGGACCGCCTGGCCTCAGGTCAGCACATGAGCCAGGACCACGACACGGCACTCGACAGCATCAACAAGGCCCTGCCTCGCCTACCCTCGCTCGGCAACCGCGGAAGCGAACAGACAAGGCACACGCCGTGTTCACCGCAGCGCAGGCAGTAGCCAGACTTGCGCCTGTAGCGGTTGCCGCCGTGCGCGTAGCGGGCCGCAGCCGATTCCGGTGGACCGACCTCACTCTGCCGCCGCAGGGCCGAGCGCCAGCGACGTCCAAGCCGCCCACGCACGGACCTGCAACTCGACCCGCCCTACCTTGATGCCTCGTGTCACCTGTGCGATGCGAAACACGCCTTCACTCTCTCCCGCATCCACGGTGTGATGCCCGCGTAGGCCCCGGTGGCCAAGCCGAGGCGCCCGGTGGCACCCCACAAGGAACCTCACGAGATATACTGGACCCCACATTTGATATCAGGAGGCGTACATGAGTCGGACTGTTATCGACCTGGACGACGACCTGGTCGCGGACGTGGCCAAAGCCCTCGGGACGAGCACCAAGAAGGAGACCGTCAACACCGCTCTTCGCGAGGTGTTGGAGAGTCGGCGTCGCGCCCTGGCTCTCGCCCGGCTGCGGGCCGCGGCGGGCGACGGCGCCTTTGATCTGGAACTGTTCGAGAACAAGGAGAACTACCGCCGGTGAACTCGGCCCAGTTCCTGATCGACACCAGCGCGCTCGCGCGGTTCATGCACAGGGAAGCGGAGCAGTACGGCTGGGACCAGGCCGCCGCAGCCGGACTCATCGCGACCTGCCCGATCACCGAGCTCGAGTTCTTCTACAGCGCACGGTCAGCTGCCGACCGGGCACGCGGCATCGAGGACATGCGGCTGATCTTCGGCTGGGTTCCCGTCGACGACCGCGCCTACGACCGCGCCTGGCAGGTGCAGGAAACCCTCACCAAACAGGGGAAACACCGAAGTGCCGGAGCTGTCGACCTGGTCGTCGCCGCGACCGCTGAGCTGCAGGGGCTCACCCTGCTCCATCGCGATCACGACTTCGAGTGCATCGCCGCCGTGACCGGGCAAGCCCTCCAGTGGTACGGCCCGGAACACGGCAAGTAGGTCAGAGCCCCACCGCTTGCGGTGGGGCTCTTCGCGTTTCCTGGCTCCGGGCGGAGATGCAGAGCGGGAAGAAAGCGATGGTGCTACGTTCATTAGCACCATGTTGCTGAGACTGGACACCGCAGACAGTCGGCCCCTGCACGAGCAGGTGGCGGGCGCGATTCGGCGCGCCATCGCCGATGGCGAGTGCGGGCCGGGGGACCGGCTGCCGCCCGCCCGCGATCTCTCCCGGGCCCTCGGCGTCAACGCCAACACCGTGCTGCGGGGCCTTCGGGCCCTTCGGGACGAGGGAGTGCTGGACTTCCGGCGGGGCCGCGGGGTGACGGTCGCCGAAGGCGCGGATCAGCGGTCCGAACTGCTGGAGAGTGCACGCCGGCTGGTCGCCGACGCAGCGCGTCAGGGCTACAGCAAGAGCGATCTCATCGAACTGATCAGGGGGCTTTCGTGAACGGTCCTGCAAAGCGGGCGAACAGTGCGCGGTGGGGCGCGGCCATAGCGGCCATATGGGCGGCCGGCGTTCTGGCCGCACTGGCCGCTCTTCCGCCGGCCGCGAGCAGTCGCCTGCCGGAGCGTCTGGCCACGCACTGGAGCAGGGAGTCACCCGACGGTGCGATGCCGTTGTGGGCGGCATCACTGTTCCCGGCACTGATCTGGGCCGTCCTGGCCTTGTCCGTCGGCGTCGCGGGCCGGCGGGGTGGCCCGGCCGCGCGGCCGTGGGCCGCCGCGACGCTGTTGTCGGGAGGCGTGTTCCTGGCAGGCGTACAGGCGTCCGTCGTACGCGCCAACCTGGACCGGGCCGAATGGAGCGACGCCGGCTCGGTGGACACCGGGGTCACCATCACGGCCGTGGCCGCGATGGCCGCCGGCGTGCTCGGGTGGCTGGCAGGCCGCCGCGGCGCCGTCCGGCCGCCGGCGACGGAGACCGGCGGCGCCGGCGGCGCGATGAAGATGGAGATCCCCGAGGGGGAACGATTCGTCTGGCTCTCCCGTGCGGCAAACCCGTGGCTTCACCTCACCGCCGCCCTCACCGGCCTCGTGGCCGTGGCCGCCGCGCTCGCTGCCGCGGGCGGGCTGATCGGCCTGCAGTGGGCACTGATCGCACCGTTCGGGATCGCCTCGGCCCTCACGCTTTTCTGCTCGTCCGTGCAGGCGCGGGTGACGGAGACGGGCCTGGACGTGGCCTTCGGCCCGTTCGGCTGGCCCGTGCGCCACTGGGCCGCCCAGGACATCGAGTCGGCGCGGGCGGAGTCCCGGACACCGGCACAGGTCGGCGGCTGGGGCTACCGGCTCAGCGGCCTGGGCACGACCGTGATGCTCCGGGCCGGCGAGTGCCTGGTCATCCACCCCCGCAGCGGTCCGGAGTTCGCCGTGAGCGTCGACGACGCCGAGCGCGGCGCGGCACTGCTCAACACCGTTTCCGCCCGGAGGGCGGGCCTGGCGTAACCGCTGAACGAGCCGACGCCCAAGGGGGATCCTCCTGCGTACGCCACCCGCGGCCAGGGCGAATGCGCCATGCTCGGAACTGCGCCGGAACGGCTCCGGTGCTGCTGCGGCCCGGCCTGGCGAGGTGCACCCCCATGGAGTCCCGATCAACGCTGACAGCCTGGCTGGGCCGTCTCGACGCCGGCCGCCTGGCACGCGTACTCGCGACGCGGAACGACGCGACGTCACCTCCGGAGCCGCGCACGCTGGGAGAAGTGGCGGACCGCCTCCAGCGTCCGGGCTCAGTGGCGCTCGCCCTGCCACGGCTCACGCTGCCGTGCCTGCAGGTGGCCGAAGCGCTGGCGGCGCTGGGCGGACCGGCGACGCCCGGTGCCCTGGCGCAGCTGCTGGGAGCAACGGACGGCGAAGCCGCCCGCGGCCTGGACGCCGTACTGGAGACACTGGCCGATCATGCGCTGGTCTGGCCGGACGGTAACGGGACGCTCCACATGGCCGCATCCCTGCGGCAGGCGTGGGAGGCGCCCCTGGGGCTGGACGCTCCCCTGGAGGAGCTGCTGACGGGTGTGACCTCGGACGAGCTGCGCGGCATGCTGGTGGCGCTGGGCATCAAGCCGCCCGGTAGCAAGCAGCAGCGACTGGCCGCCCTGGTGGAACACCACAGCGACCCGGAAGCCATCGTCACCGTGGTGGCACGAGCACCCGCGATCGCCCGGGAGTTGCTGGCCCACCGGGCAGGGTCCGCGCCGACGCAGCCGCCGACGCAGCCGCAGGTCATCATGTTCGGGACAGTCGGCCCCGGCCTCGAATCGGGGGTGCGATGGGCACTCGACCGGGGACTCCTGATCGAGGACCGCCATCGGTACGGTGCTGCGCGCATGCCCGTCGAAGTCGCGCTGGCCTTGCGCGGGCCCGGCCGGCACGCCCCCTTCGACCCGCTTCCGCCCTCCGCTCGGCTGGTGTCCATCACCTCCGCCGAGGTGGAGCGGGAGGCGGCAGCCGCGGCCACGGCGTTCGCGGCCCAGGCCGCCTCGGTCCTCTCGGCCTGTTCCCCGACTCCGCCGGCCAGGCTCAAGTCCGGTGGGATCGGCGCACGTGAGCTGGCCCGGATCGGCAAGGCCGCCCAGGCCGACGAGGCCGTGGTCCGCATCACCCTGGAGACCGCGTACGCGGCCGGGCTGCTGGCCCGGGACGGCGACCGGGTGGCGCCGACCGGGGCGTACGACGTCTGGGCAGAACAGGAGCCCGCGGAGCGGCTCGCCGTGCTGCTCCGGGCATGGCGCAACCTGCCGCTCACCCCCACCCGGGCGCGCGACGAGGACAACAAGGCGCTCCCCGCCCTCGCGGGGGCCCCGCCCTGTAACGGTTGCCGCCAGGCACGCCACGGGCTGTTTTCCGCAGCCGCACAGCTCCCGGCCGGACAGGGGGTGAAGACCGCCGCTGATCTCGGACCGGCGGTGGCCTGGCACCGCCCGCTCGCCGACACCACATGCGTGGACGCCATGGACGCCATGGACGACTCCCCCTTCGCCGCGGTGATCCGGGAGGCCGAACTGTTCGGAGTGATCGCCCGAGGCGCCCTGTCGGCTCTCGGCGCCCAGCTGCTCGCCGACGACGCGGAAGGACTGACCGCCGCCTGCCGGCGGCTGCTGCCCCCGGCCACCGGAACGGCCCGGATCGGCACGGACCTCACCGCCGTCGTCGCCGGCACACCGACCGCGCGGCTCGCCGTACTCCTGGATGCCACCGCGGACCGGGAAACCAGCGGCACGGCCTCGGTGTGGCGGTTCAGCTCCGGCAGCATCCGCCGTGCCCTGGACTCCGGACGCAGCCCGGACGAGATCACAGCCGAGCTGTCCGCCATCGCCGTCGATCCCCTGCCACAGCCGCTGTCCTATCTCATCGTCGACACCGCGCGGGGCCACGGCCGGGTGCGCATCGCCCCGGCCGTCTGCGTCATCCACGGCCAGGAGCCGGCACTGCTCACCGAACTCGCCGCCCACCGCAAGCTCGCCACGCTCGGCCTGCGGCAGCTCGCGCCGACTGTTCTCGTCAGCCGCAGCCCACTCGACACGACCCTCGCAGCGCTCCGCGCCGAGGGCTACGCACCCGTCGCGGAGACGGCCGGCGGGACCGTACGCATCGAGAAGGCCTTGCCCCCGCGGGCGGACGCTCCCGTTCCGGCCCCTCGGAAGAGCGGCGGCAGGCGCGGCACGCGAAGCACAGCCCTCCGCACCACCTCGGAGGACCTGGCCGTCCGGCTGCTGACCGCACCACCGACCGTGCCGGAACCCGACCCGTTCGGCAGCGGGGTCCCCTTCGGAACGGACACCGAGGAGATCGTCGCCGGATACGCGAAGCACCTGTCGTACAGCGATGTCCGCCAGCTCGCCCACACCATCGACGCCGGCACCGCCATCACGGTCGAGTACGTCGCCACCTCGGGCAGCCGCACCGTACGCACCCTCAGCGGCCTGGAACTCGACCCGCCCTACCTGGAAGCCTGGTGCCACCTGCGCGAAGCCGAACGCGTCTTCACGCTCTCCCGCATCCACGGCGTCATGCCCCTGTAGGTACAGGCGGGTCGGGCACCGGAAAGGCCCCGGCCAGGGCAGAGAAATTGTTCGATCGGATTGGCCAGGGCTGTCACACCCCGGGTGTGGCGCGGGTCAGAGCAGTGACGAGCTCAAGAGAGCCGGCCGGGGCGAGGGTGCTCCCGGTGGCCCGCCCGATGGGAGTATTCCGATGTCCGTTGCCCACACCGTCGTCACCGTCCTCGCCGCCCTCATGGCCGGCTACTCGGGCTACGCCGTTCTGTTCCGTGCCGAGTGGGTCGTGCAGGCCCTGACCGAGTACCGGGTCCCGCAGTCGTGGTGGACCCGGCTGGGTGCGCTCAAGGCCGCCGGGGCCGTGGGGCTGCTGGTCGGGCTGTTCGTGCCGGTCGTCGGGGTGCTGGCCGGCATCGGCCTGGTGCTGTACTTCACCGGGGCCGTGATCACCGTGATCCGGGCCCGCTCGTACGGGCACATCCCCTTCCCCCTCGTCTACATGGCCCCGGTGGTCGGCGCCATGGTGCTGGGGGCCGCCGCCTGAGCACCGCCTGAGCACCGCCTGAGCACGCGGAGCGGGCCCCGGCCGGCGGAATCGGCCGGGGCTCGCCGCGTCCGTGGTCAGGTCAGGTCAGGTCACGTCAGGCCAGGATCTTTGCCTTGGCCCGGTCGAACTCCTCCTGGCTGATGTCCCCCTTGTCCTTCAGCGCGGAGAGTTTGTGCAGCTCGTCCGCCGAGCTGCCGCCGCCACCGGAGCCCGCGGCCTGCTGGACGTACTGCCGGAACGATGCTTCCTGTTCCTTCATGGCCTTCACATCGCGCTCGCCCATGCTCCGACCGCGCACGATGAGGTAGATGAGGACACCGAGGTAGGGGATCAGCACGACGAGGACCAGCCAGCCTGCCTTGCCCCAGCCGCCCAGGCTGTGGTCGCGGAAGATGTCGGTGATGACCTTGAAGAGCAGGAAGAACCACAGCACCCACAGGAACAGCCACAGCATGGTCCAGAAGAGGTTGAGCAGCGGGTAGTCATCCATACCGTTCGACTCCGTTCACCGGACCCCGTTCCGTCGATCGGAACCGGGCTACCGGATTCCAGTCATACCGGCGGCCCATCGGGGCGGCCCGCGGGGTACGGCCGACCGGGTGAACGGGGCCCTCAGCGCGGGGTCGTGGCGTCCGGGACGAAGGGCGCGCCATGGCCCGGGACGATGAGGTCCGCGACGGCCAGCACGCGCTCACGGCTGGAGCGGTGGAGGGCGCGGTCGATGGCGACCGGGTCCTCGGCGGGGCCGTCCGCCCGCCACCACAGGTCTCCGGCCAGGGCCACCACACCGTCCGGGGTGCCCACGAGGAGGGTGATGTCCTCCGCGCTGTGGCCCGGGGTGGCGATCAGCCGCAGGGAGGGGCTGAAGGCGTACCCCTCTGCCTCGCGGTCGGTCCAGCCGTGGCCCTCGTAAACGGCCTTGTGGTCGTGGACCCGGGCCCGGCCGAACAGGCCGGCGTTGAGGGTGTTGTCGGGGTGGTGGTGACTGAGCACCACGTCGGTCACCGCGTCCGGCGTCAGCCCGAGCTCGGCGAGCGCATCGGTGAGGACGGCGGGGTGGGCCACCATCCCCGGGTCGAAGACGATCCGCAGGTCGCCGTCGGTGACGAGGGTGACGGTGGCGGCCACTCCGGGGCCGGTGGACCCGGTGTATCCGGTGGCCAGGACGTGGACGGCGGCGGAGCGGCCGGTCGGTGCGTCGGTTCCGGGGGCGGTCGCTGCGTTGGTCGGTACGTCGGTCCCGGCGGCGGTCCCGGGTCCGGTCGGGGCGGTCGGTGCGGCGATCGGTGCGTTGGTCATGGGGAAAGCTTCGTGGCGCGGCCGTCGACCCGACAGTGGCAGAACTGCCCCTGATCGCAGGTTTTCCGACAAGGTTTTCCGGTCACCGCACTAGCGTGGGGCGGTGCGCCCCTTCCGCTCCGTCGCCGCCTATGCCCCGCCCGGTGCCACCGGCCTCGCCCTCGGCATCGTGAACGAGATCTTCGGCCGTCCCGCCTTCGACTTCGCCCTGTGTACCGACCGCCCCGGCCCGCTCCGGACCGATCTCGGTCTGCCGCTCCAGGTGGAACACGGCCTCGACCGGCTGGCCGGCGCCGATCTGGTGCTGGCGCTGCCCGGCACGGACTTCCGTACGGAGCCCCCGGCCGGGGCGATCGCCGCCCTGCGAGCCGCGTACGACCGGGGCGCCGTGGTGGCCGCGCACTGCGTCGGCGTGTACGCGCTCGCCGCCACCGGGCTGCTCGACGGCCTGGACGCCACCACCCACTGGCGGTTCGCCGCCGACCTGGCGGCCCGCCGCCCGCAGGTACGGGTGCGCCCCGAGGCCCTCTACGTCGACCAGGGCCGGGTGGTCACCGGGGCGGGTGCCGCCGCCGGCATCGACCTGTGCCTCTACCTGATCCGGCGCGGGCACGGCACCTCCGCGGCCAACGACATCGCCCGCGACCTGGTCAGCCCGCCGCACCGGGACGGCGGCCAGCTCCAGTACCTGGCCGCGCCCGTTCCCGCGGACACCGACGACGAACGGCTCGCCGACGTGCTCGCCTGGGCGCGGGCGCACCTGGACCACCGGATCACCGTGGCGGGATTGGCCGAGCGGGCCCTGCTGAGCCCGCGTACCTTCGCCCGCCGGTTCAAGGCCGCCACCGGGGCCACCCCGCACGCCTGGCTCACCGCCCAGCGGCTCGCTCTCGCCGAGGAGCTGCTGGAGACCACCGGACTGCCGATCGAGGAGATCGCCCGCCGGGTGGGCTACGGCAGCGCCGCCGTCTTCCGCGAACAGTTCGCGCTGCGCCGCGGGGTGGCACCGCGCACCTACCGACGGGCCTTCACCGGGCGGAGCTGAGAGCTGAGTACCCGCGGCTGAGAGCTGAGCACCCTGGGCGCGCCCTCAGCGGGTGTCGCCGCCCAGCCGGACCAGCATCTTGCCGGTGTTGGCGCCGCGCAGCAGGCCGAGGAAGGCCTCCGGGGCCCGTTCGATGCCCTCGACCACGGTCTCCTCGGTGTGCAGGCTGCCGTCCGCCAGCCAGCCCGCCGCCTTGCCGATCCACTCCGGGAAGAGGTCGAAGTGGCTGGTGACGAGCATGCCGCGGAGGGTGGCCTCCTGGGCGGCGGCCCGGAAGAGGTTGTCGGGGCCGGGCACCGGCGAGGTGGCGTTGTACCCGCTGATCGCCCCGACCATGGCGATCCGCCCGCCGGGCCGGATCGCACCGATGGCGGCCCGGAGGTGGTCGCCGCCCACCGCGTCCATGTAGACGTCGATGCCCTCGGGCGCGGCCTGCGCGAGCTGCTCGTCGAGCCCGCCGGCCCGGTGGTCGACGGCCGCGTCGTACCCGAAGGCGTCGAGGAGCTTCCTGGTCTTCTCCGGGCCGCCGGCCGAACCGATCACCCGGGAGGCGCCCAGCTTCCGGGCCAGCTGCCCGGCCACGCTGCCGACCGCCCCGGCGGCTGCGGAGACGAAGACGACATCGCCCTCCCGGACCGGCGCGGTGCGGGTGAGTGCGGCGTAGGCGGTGAGGCCGGTGGTGCCGAGTGCGCCCAGGTAGGCGGCGGGCGGGGCGAGCTCCGGGTCGACCACGGTGGCCGCTGCCGCGTCCAGGACGGCGTACTCGCGCCAGCCGAGGAAGTGCGACACGGTCGACCCGACCGGCACGGACTCGGCACGGGAGGCGACCACTTCGCCGAGGGCGCTGCCCTCGAGAGCGGCGCCGAGGGCGAACGGGGGGATGTAGGAGGGGGCGTCGTCCATCCGGCCGCGCATGTACGGGTCGACGGACATCCAGGTGTTCCGCACCAGGATCTGGCCTTCGGCGGGCTCCGGAAGCTCGGTGCCTACCAGGGCGAAGTGCTGCGGGCCGGGCTCGCCGACGGGACGCGCGGCCAGCCGGATCTCACGGGACGTGACGGTCATGGGGGTTCCTCCGGAGTGTGGGTGAGGCTCGTGGTCGTGGTTGCGGTTGCGGTTGCGGACCTCACGATGCGGGGCCCCGCGCATGGATCGCCGACGGTCCGCGCACGGGCGCGCACGGCCGCCGCTGTCGCGCCAGGGGACGCCAACAGCCGTCCGGCGGGGACGGGTTAGCGTGATCACATGCGTTACGAGGTGCTGGGCCCGGTCACCGTCCGGACGGACGACGGAGCCGCCGTGCCCGTACCCGAGGCCAAGGTGCGGGCCCTGCTGGCGGATCTGCTGGTGCACCGCGGCCGGCCGGTGCCCGTGGACCGGCTGATCGACGACCTGTGGGGCGACGCGGTCCCGGGCAATCCCGGCAACACCCTGCAGACGAAGGTCTCCCAGCTCCGGCGGGCCCTCGCGAAGGCGGATCCTGCCGCCCGGGCGCTGGTGGAGTACGGTCCGGCCGGCTACACCCTGCGGGTGGCCGAGGAGGTGGTGGACGCGGGCCGGTTCACCGCCCTCACCGCCCGGGCACGGCAGCAGGCCGATCCGCGGGCCCGGGTGGCGCTGCTGGCGGAGGCACTGGGGCTGTGGCAGGGGGAGGCGTACGCCGATGTCCGCGACGCGGGCTTCGCGCAGGCCGCCATCGCCGGGCTGGAGGAGCAGCGGCTGACCGCGTGGGAGGAGTGGGCGGAGCTGCGCCTGGAGCTCGGCGACCACGCGGTGCTGGCGGACGAGCTGGCGGCGGTGGTCGCGGAGCATCCGCTGCGGCAGCGCATGACGGCGGTGCTCATGCGGGCGCTCTACCGGTCGGGGCGGCAGAGCGAGGCGCTCGCGGTCTACCAGGGGCTGCGGCGGCGGTTCGCCGAGGAGCTGGGCATCGATCCGGGGCCGGAGCTGGCGGCTCTGCATGAGGCGATCCTCCGGCAGGACCCGGCCCTCGCGGCGCCGCCGCGCCCCGAAGCCCTTGCAGCCCCTGCAGCGCCTGCAGCGCCTGCAGCCGGCGAAGCCGCCGAACCCCTCGCGGTCCTCGCGGCTCCGGGTACGAACCTGCCCGCCCCGGTCAGTTCGCTGGTCGGCCGGCAGGACGCGACGGCCCGGGTGTGCGCCCTGGTCGCGGCGGGCCGGCTCGTCACCCTCACCGGTCCCGGCGGGGTCGGCAAGACCCGGCTCGCCCTGGCCGCGGCCACCGCCACGCTCGCCGACCGCCCGCAGGACGTCCCCGACGGCGTCTGGTTCGTCGAGCTCGCCGGCACCGGGACCGGCACCGACACCGGGACCGAGGTCGAGGTCGAGGTCGCCGAAGCGGTGGCGGTCGTCCTCGGGCTGCGCGACGACGGCGCGGAGCCCGGGCGGCGCCGTCCCGGCGGGGCCGAGGAACGGCTGGCGGAGGCGCTGGCCACCCGCCGGCTGCTGCTCGTCCTCGACAACTGCGAGCAGCTCGTCGGGCCGGTCGCCGCACTCGTCGGCCGGCTGCTCGGCCGGGCCCCCGGCCTACGGGTCCTCGCCACCAGCCGGGAACCCCTGGCCCTGTCCGGCGAAACGCTGGAGGCCGTGGCTCCGCTCCCCGCGGCCGAAGCCATGGAGCTGTTCGCCGCCCGGGCCGCCGCCGGCGCCCCCGGGTTCGCCCTGGATCCCGGGAACACCGAGGCCGTGGCCCTGATCTGCCGCCGCCTGGACGGCATCCCGCTCGCCCTCGAACTGGCCGCCACCCGGGTCCGGGCCCTCGGGGTGCATGCCCTGGCCGACCGGCTGCACGACCGCTTCCGGCTGCTCAACCAGGTACGCCGGGACGCCCCGGCCCGGCAGCGCACCCTGCGCGCGATGATCGACTGGAGCTGGGAGCTGCTCTCCCCGCCCGAGCGGACCCTGCTGGCCCGGCTCGCGGTGTTCGCGGGCGGCTTCACCCTGGAATCGGCGGAGGCGGTGGGCGCCGGGGACGGCGTACCCGCCGAGGATGTCCTCGACCTGCTCACCCGGCTGGTCGACCGCTCCCTGGTCGTCGCGGCGTACGAGACGAACACCGGCACGGGCAGCACCGATGCAACCGGAGGCCCCCGCTTCCGGATGCTCGAATCGGTGCTCGCGTACGGCCTGGAACGGCTCGACGAGGCCGGCGACACCTCGGCCGCCCGCCGCCGGCACGCCCTGTACCACGCCGGACTCGCCGAGCGGGCCGAGCCGTTGCTGCGCGGCCACGACCAACAGCAGTGGCTCCGCCGCCTCGACGCCGAGTCCGCGAACCTGCGGGCCGCCCTGGACCACGCCGGGCCGTGGGGGCTGCGCCTGGTCAACTCCCTGACCTGGTACTGGCATCTGCGCGGCCGGCTCGGCGAGGCGGTCCGTTCGCTGGACCTGGCCCTGACCCGCCGACCCACCGAACCCACGCCTCGTTACGCGAATGCCCGGGCCCGGCGCGCTGCCTGTGCGCTGCTGACCGGCGAGGAGGTGCCGCCCGGGGCACGCTTCGACGACGCGGACCCGCACGGCCGCTGGCTGCTCGCGTTCGCCCGGTGCGGCTTCGGCGGCCCGCCGGGCGAACCGGCGCAGACCGCGGAACTGGCGGCACTGGGCGCCGAGTTCCGGGCGCTCGGGGACCGCTGGGGCGAGGCCGCCGCCCTGGGCATCCACGCCACCCGCGCCCTCTACCAGGGGGACCTGCCCGCCCTGCGCCGGTACGCCGAACGCAGCGCCGCCCTGTTCGCCGGGCTCGGCGACCGCTGGGGCACCCTCCAGGCCGCCGAACAGCTCGGGGTCCTCGCCGAGATCTCCGGGGATTACGAGGCGGCAGCGCGCCTGCACCGGGACGGCGTACGGGATGCCGAGCAGCTCCGGCTGCACACCCGGGCCTCCTTCGGGCTGGCCCGGCTGGGCCGGCTCGCCCTGCTGACCGGTGAGGACGCGCGGGCCACGGAGCTCCACGAGCGGGCCCGGCAGCTGGCGGTGGAGCAGTCGCACCGCCCGGCGGAGCAGTTCGCGGTGACCGGTCTGGCGCTCGGGGCCAGGCGGCGGGGCGAACCGGAGGCGGCGGAGGCCTTGTTGCTCCCCTGGCTGGACTGGAACCGGAGGCTCGGCGTCGACAGCGGCACCGCGCTGGTCCTGGCGCAGCTCGGCTATGCGGCGGAGCAGCGCGGGGATCCGGCCCGGGCGGAGGCCCTGCACCGGGAGGGCCTGGCCGCCGCCCGCCGGACCGGTGATCCGCGTGCGCTGGCGCTCGCGCTGGAAGGCCTGGCGGGTGCGTGCGCCTTGGCCGGCCGGCCCGCCGAGGCCGCCTCCCTACTGGGCACCGCCGCCGCCCTCCGCGACTCCGTCGACGCTCCGCTACCCCCGGCGGAACGCACCGACACCGCCCGAGCGGCTGCCCTAGCCCGCGCAGCTCTGGGAGAGACAGACTTCGCAACCACCTTCACCCAGGGCCGCACCCTCTCCCCCGACCGGATCGCCCCCCACTGACCCGGGGGCCCCTGCCGGAGCGGCCCGCCCCCGCCTCGATCCACACCCCACCCCAGCCCGGGCCCCAGACCCGACCTCGGCCCCGGGCCAGGCCGGGCCGGGCTCCGAGCCGGGCCCCGGTCCCGGCTTCTTCCCCGGGCTCCGGCCCCGCTCCGGGCCACACCCCGCATCGGGCCCCGCCTTGAGCCCCACCCCAGGCCGGGCCGGACCTCGGCCCCGGCTTCTTCCCCCAGCCTCCGGCCCCGCGTCGGTCCCCGGCCCCGGCTTCCTCCCCGGGCCCCGGCCCCGCCCGGGGCCACACCCCACCTCGAGCCGGCGTCAGACCCCACCCCGGGCCGGGCCCCGCCTCAGGCCGCGCCTCGGGCCGGGCCGGGCTGGGCCCCGCCTCGGTCCCCAGCCCCAGCTTCCCCCCTGGGCTCCGGGCCCGCCTCGGGCCCCGGTCTCGGCTTCTTCCACCCGGGCCCGGCCCGGGCACCGGCCCAGGCCCGGCATATCCCTCCGGGCCCGGGCCGGACCTCGGCCCGGCTTCTTCCCCCAGGCCCGGGCTCCGGGCCCCGGCCCGGCTTATCCCCCGGGGCCCCGGCCCGGAGCCCCGGCCCAGGCGGGCCCCGGCCCGGGGTTCCGGCGCCTCATGGCGCCTACGGCGCCCACTGCGGCTCAGGCCGCCAGTTCGTGTTCCGTGCGCCGGGTCACGGTGCCGGCCAGGCACAGCGTTGCCGCCGAGCACAGCAGGCCGAGGGCCAGTGCCGTCCACCACAGGGTCGACGCGCCGAGGTGCGTGTAGAGGGCGACGCCCAGGGTGAGGGCTGCGAAGCGGGCCAGGCCCCAGGCCCAGCTGAAGGCGCCCTGGTAGCGCCCCCTCGCATCGGCCGGGGCCAGGTTGGCGACCGCCGCCGCGGCGATGCCGGCGACCACCACCTCGCCCAGCGACCAGACGGCCACGGAGCAGGCGTAGCCGACGACGCTGTCCGCCAGGCCGGTCAGCGCCACCCCGAGGGCGATCAGCGCACCGCCCGCGCTCTGCACCGGGAACTGCGGGAGCCCGGCCAGCCGGGCCGTCGCGAGCGGCTGGAGCAGCACCACCATCACCGCGTTGACCGCGGCCATCGCCCCGTACACGCCGGGGGAGAGCCCGCTGTCGTGGATGGCCATCGGGAGGGCGACCTCGGTGAGCGAGTAGACGAAGAGCTGGACGCCGAATATGCCCAGGAGGGCGAGCAGCAGCCGGTCGCGGAGGACCACGCCGTAGCCCACACCCGCCTTCGCGGCGCGGCCCGTCGCCGCCTCCGGCCGGCCCGGCTCGCGCAGCCGGGTCGCGACCACCACCGCGTACACGAGCATGCAGGCCGCGTCCACGGCGAACAGCAGCCAGTAGCCGCGCGCGGCCAGGAAGCCGCCGAGTACGCCGGCCACCGCGGTGCCGATGTTCACCCCCCAGCCGAGCAGGGCGTACGCCCGCTGCCGGTGGGCGGCGTCGACCGTGTCGGCCATCAGCGCGTACGCCGCCGGGTTCACCATCGCACCCGCCGCGCTGATCAGCAGGGCCGCAGCGGCCATCGTGAGCACGCCCGGCGCCAGGAACAGCGCGCCCTGCGCGGCGGCGGCGCCGAGCAGCCCGATCAGCATCGTCGGGCGGCGCCCGATCCGGTCCGCGAGCAGTCCGCCGGCCGCCGGGCCGAGCAGGTGGCCCGCGCCCAGTGCGCCGAGGACGTACGAGGTCTCGGTGCCGGTGACCCCGCGGGCGGCGAGGAAGAAAACGAGGAACGGGGTGACCATGAAGCCGAGTCGGTTGATCACGGTGCCGGCGAAGACGGTCCAGACGGTGGGCGGGAGTCCGCGGAAGGTGGAGAGCATGGGTGGAGCGTGCGGCCCCGACACCCCGCCCGCGGAATGATTAAGCTGAGGCCGAATCCAAGGGGTGGGTGGGCCAGTTGAGCGGGCGGAGGGGGCCGGTGTGGAGTCGGAGCTGAGGTTTTCGGCCACGGATCTGGCGCAGACGCGGTTCGCCGTCTCACCCATGTGGGAAGTGGTGACCAGCCACCGGCTGCTCCGCGACCCCGCCGAGTCCCCGCTGCACCACCGCTGGGTGACCCAGGTCAGACCCCGGGTGGCCGCCGCCGGGCTGGACCGGGGCTGGCTCGCCGAACTGATCCCCGCCCAGGGCTATCTGGCCGATTTCCTCAATCCGACGCCCGGCAGCCCGTTTCCCGAACTCTCCGCCGAGCTGGCGCAGATCCGGCGGAGCCGGCCGGAGCGGGTCCGGACCGAACTGGACATGCTGGCCGCCTGGCACCCTCGGGAGAACCGCTCGGGGAGTCCCTCGGGGAGCCGCTCGGGCTCCACCGCCCGGCTCCGGCTGCTCCGCGAGGCACCCGAACAGGCCCTGGCCAAGGTCACCGAGGAGATCGAGGCCTACTGGGAACTCGCCCTCGCCCCGTACTGGTCCCGGATCCGCCGCCTGCTGGAGGCGGACGTCTTCCACCGGGCCCGGCAGGTCGCCGAGCACGGCTCCGCGCACGTCCTCAACGAGCTGCACGAGCACGTCCGCTGGGACGACGGCACGCTGACCCTGCTGCGCCGCCACTGCACGCTCAGCCGGGACCAGGCCGGCTCCGGGCTGCTGCTGGTGCCCACGGTGTTCACGTGGCCGCGCGTCCTGACCCGGATCACCCCGCCCGAATCGCCCCAACTCGCCTATCCGGCCCGGAGAGTGGGCACCCTGTGGGAGCCGCGGCGGACCGCTGCCGCCGAGGCGGTCGCCGGCGTGCTCGGCCGCTCGCGCGCGCTGCTGCTGGCCGAACTGGACACGCCCGCCTCGACCACCCGGCTCGCGCTGCTCTGCGGCCTGTCCACGGCCGCGGTCTCCCAGCACCTGACCGCCCTGCGCGCCGCCCGCCTGGTCACGGCGCACCGCAGCGGGCGGTCGGTGCTGTACGCGCGTACGGCGATTGCCGACGCCCTGCTGGGGCTACAGCCGGAGTCGATCGCGCAGACGTAGCCGCCGTCCGACCGGAGCGGGGCCATGATCAGGCCGTAACGGCCCTAACGGCGTCAGGCCGTGGCGAGGGAGATCTCGGTCGCCTTGATCAGCGCGACCACGGAGGACCCGGCGGCCAGGCCGAGCGACTCCACCGCGTCCGCGGTGATGGCGGCGGTGAGCCCGCCCCCGGTCACGTCCACCTTGACGGAGGCCATGGCCGGACCGGTGGCGACGTCGGCCACGGTGCCGGGCAGCTGGTTGCGGATGGAGATCCCCTCGACGGGGCCGGTGGCCAGGGCCACCTCGGTGGCCTTGACCAGCGCCGTCACGGCCGTGCCCGCCGTGATGCCGAGGTCCTTGACCGCGTCGGCGGTGATGGCGGCGACGATGTCCTGGCCGCCCTCCAGACGGACCTTGACCGCGGCCATGGCCTCACCGGTGGTGACAGCGGTGACGGTGCCGGCGATCTGGTTGCGGATGCTCAGGCTCATGAAACGTTCCTCTTGCTCGGGGCTGCGTGCGGCCGTCGGAGGCCGCACCCGACCGACGCTAACCACCCCACCCCTGACCCGTGTTCAACCACTCGCATCCGCAGGCCGGAACCACCCCATCAGGCGGCGGATGCGATCCGCAGGTCACCCGAGGAGGTCTTCACCGTGAGGCGGGACGCCACGGCCGGGTCCGTCGGCACCGAGATGTCGCGGCTGCCCGAGTCGGTCGAGACCTCCACCCGGTACGGGCCGCCCGGCACGGTCAGGCCCACATCGCCGGAGCTCGTCTCGGCCTCGGCCGACCGCGGCGCCTTCGCGAACCCCAGCCGCACCTCACCCGAGCTGGACCTGGCCTTCGCGTCCGGGCCGACCAGCGCCGTACCGGTGATCGAGCCCGAGGACGTACGGACCGTCAGCGAGCCGGCGATCCGGTCCGCCGTCACGTTCCCGGAGGAGGACCGCAGGTCGGCTGCGGCCACACCGGTCACCCTCAGGTCCCCGCTGCTGCTCTCCAGCTTCACCGTGGCCGCGGCCGGGACCGTCAGCTCGTAGTCGATGGAGCAGGTGTCGTCATCGCAGCCGTCGCTGAAGGTGAGCACCCCGCCGGACACCCGCTGGCCCGGCTCGGGAACGCTGTCGCCCCGGTAGCGGACCGTGCGGTGGATCGTCACGCCCGGGCCGTCCCCGGGCGTGACGGTGACGGACCCGGATCGGGTGTCCTTCAGCTCGACCGCTGCGACGGCCTCCGTGACGGTGGCGTCCGCGGTGGTCGTCTTCCGCTCCTCCACGAGCGAGCAACCACCCGCCGCCAGGGCGACGGTGAGGGCGAGCGCCGTGGCGGCGAGAGTCGGGCGGTGGCGGGGGCGAGGGCGGAGACAGGGGCGGGCGATGCGGTGAAGGGCCATACGGCCATCCTGGCCGCGCGCCCGCCCGGATCCGATGGTGCTGGACCCCCAACCCACCGGGGGTTAACCCCCGTTCGAAGACCGCTACGCGTCGGACATCTGCGGCATCTCCCCGACCGTGGTGGACATGTCGATGACCGCGAAGGCCGCGCCCTGCTGGTCGGTGAGCGCCGCGAAGCGGCCGAACGGGCTGTCCATCGGGCCGAAGTGCAGCTGCCCGCCAAGGGCCTTGGCCTTCTCCACCGCCGCATCGCAGTCCGGCACCGTGAAGTAGACCTGGATGTAGGAGGGGACTTCGGCGGGGAACTCCTCGCCCATCTTCATCCGGCCCAGCACCGGGTTCGGCTCCTTGCCGAGGCTGAACACCGTGAAGTCCATGCCGGCCATCTCCGGGTCGTCGCCCGGCTCCATCTTCTGCGCCTGGTAGGGGAACACCTTGGTGAAGAAGGCGTCGGCCTTCGCGGGGTCCCGGGTGAAGACCTCGGCCCAGGCGTAGGAGCCGTTCTCGCCCATCTTCTCGAAGCCCTTGTGCTCGCCGGGCTGCCAGACGCCGAAGATGGCACCACTGGGCTCCTGGGCCAGCAGCATCGAACCGAACGTGCCGACCTGCATGGGCTCCATGAGGAGCTTGCCGCCGGCCGCCTTCACCTTTTCGGCCGTGGCGGCCACATCGGACGAGGCGAGGTAGAGGCACCAGGCGGAGGGCATGTCCTCGCCGCCGGGCATGGGCGGGACCACGGCCGCGACCGCCTTCCCGTCGGAGTAGGCCTGCGTGTAGTTGCCGAACTCGGTCGCGGCCTCGCCGAAGGTCCAGCCGAGTACGTCCGCATAGAAGCTCTTGGCACCCTCCACGTCCTTGAACATGGCGTCGGCCCAGCACGGGGCGCCATCGGAGAAGTCAGTCATGATCCATCCACTCCCGTCGCGTGTGCGCTCGGTTTCCACGCTAGGCCGGGGGTCCGACAATCGCGCGGGGAGCGCGCGGAGCGCGGGAAGCGCGGGAAGCGCGGGAAGCGCGACGCCAGGGCACGCTGGAGGCATGGACACGGAGAACACGTTCAGGCTCGCCCAGCAGCCGGAGGCCGACGAACTGCTCGGCCGCAGCCCCCTCGCCGCCCTGGTGGGCATGCTGCTCGACCAGCAGGTACCGATGGAGTGGGCCTTCACCGGCCCCTGGACCATCGCCCAGCGGCTGGGGTCCGACGATCTGGACGCCCACGCGATCGCCGCGTACGACCCGGAGGCCTTCGCCGCCCTCCTCTCCGAGAAACCGGCGGTACACCGCTACCCGGGATCGATGGCCAAGCGCGTGCAACAGCTCTGCGCGTACCTGGTGGAGCACTACGAGGGCGACGCGGCGGCGGTCTGGGCGGACGCGGACACCGGCGCGGAACTGCTGCGCCGGCTGAAGGCCCTGCCGGGCTTCGGGGAACAGAAGGCCCAGATCTTCCTGGCCCTGCTGGGCAAGCGGATGGGAGTGCGCCCGCCGGGGTGGCGCGAGGCGGCCGGCGGCTACGGCCCGGCCGGCGTGTACCGCTCGGCGGCGGACATCACGGGCCCGGAGTCGCTGGCCAAGGTGCGCGCGTACAAACAGCAGGCCAAGGCCGCCGCCAAGGCCGCCAAAGCCACCTGACCGGGTGCGCACCGGGTTCCTGCCCACCCCTAATTGGCCCGGCAAACATGGCGCGGATTGTCCCCTGCGGCCGGTCACCGGGGTCCATAGAGTGATCATATGAACGAGACGAAGACCTCCGCCGAAGCCCAGCCCCTGCTCACCCGCGCCGCCACCGCCGAGGCCATCTCCGACGCCCCCGGCAGCCTCATCACCCTCCTCGCCGACCTGCCCGGGCTGACCTGCAACACCGCCGCCTTCGAGGAGGGCGCGGCCGGCGCCCCGGTGCACTTCCACACCCGGGCCACCGAGTTCTTCTTCGTCACCGCCGGCCGGCTCGACGTCCTCGTCGAGGACGAGATCGTCTCCCTCGGCAAGGGCGACTTCCTCGCCGTGCCGCCCGGCACCAAGCACGCCTTCGCGCCCACCGCCGGCTCGGGTGCCGAGGTGCTCGTCGGCTTCACCCCCGGCATGGAGCGGTTCGACTACTACCGCCTGCTGGGCCGGGTCAACGCCGGCGAGGCCACCGTCCAGGACATCAAGGACTCCTCCCCCGTGTACGACAACCACTACGCGGAGAGCACGGTGTGGAGCAACCGCCTCCGCTCCGCCTAGCGCCTAGCGTCGCCGCCGGGCCGTGCCGAAGATCGAGCGGGAGATCTCGCGGCCCAGCTGCGTGCCGACCGACCGGGCCAGCGAGCGGAACAGGCCGCTGCCGACCACCTGTTCCGCCAGCGACGGGTCCGGCTTGGGCGCGGCCTTGGCAGCCGCCTTCGCCTGCTTCTCCGCCTCCGCCGCCCCGGCAGCCGCCTCCGCTGCCGCCTCCGCCGCCGCCTGCTCCGCGCTGATCTTCTCGTACGCCGACTCCCGGTCGACCGCCTCCGCGTACCGCGCGTACAGCAGCGACCCCTTGACCGCCGCATCCAGCGCGGCCTCGTCGATGGGGCCCATCAGGGACTGCGGCGCGCGCAGCCGGGTCGCCGCCACCGGGGTGGGCGCACCGGTCTCGCTCAGCACCGTGACCACCGCCTCGCCGGTCCCCAGCCGGGTGAGCAGTTCCTCCAGGTCGTACTCCGAATTGGGGAACGTCTTCACCGTGGCCTTCAGCGCCTTCGCATCGTCCGGGGTGAACGCCCGCAACGCGTGCTGCACCCGGTTGCCGAGCTGCGCCAGCACGTCCCCGGGTACGTCCTTCGGCGTCTGCGTCACGAAGAACACGCCGATCCCCTTCGAGCGGATCAGCCGGACCGTCTGGGTGATCGACTCCAGGAACGGCTTCGACGCCCCGTTGAACAGCAGGTGGGCCTCGTCGAAGAAGAACACCAGCTTGGGCTGTTCCAGATCGCCGACCTCCGGCAGGTCGTTGTACAGATCGGCCAGCAGCCACATCAGGAAGGTGGAGAAGAGCTGGGGCTTGTCCTGCACCGCCGGGAGTTCCAGTACGGACACCATTCCGCGGCCGTCCGCCGCCGTCTGCAGGAATTCACTGGTGTCGAACTCGGGCTCGCCGAAGAACTCCGCGGCGCCCTGCTGCTCGAATGCGGTGAGGGCGCGGAGAATGACTCCGGAGGTGACCGTGGACAGTCCGCCGATCCCCTTCAGTTCCGCTTTTCCGCGGTCGGAGACCAGGAATGCGACCACCGCCCGGAGATCCTTCAGATCGATGAGTTCGAGGCCTTTGGAATCCGCGTAGTGGAAAATCAGCCCGAGCGACTGCTCCTGTGTCTGGTTGAGCTGGAGCACCTTCGACAGGAGAACCGGACCAAAACTGGTGACGGTGGCCCGGACCGGAATTCCCGGGCCGATACCGCCCAGTGAGTAGAACTCGCTCGGATATCCGGTGGCCGTCCACTCCTGCGCGACCTCCTTCGCCCGTTGGGCGCTCTTCTCGTTGGCCGCACCCGGCGCCGAGATCCCCGACACGTCGCCCTTGATATCGGCGAGGAACACCGGCACGCCGTTCGCCGACAGCTGTTCGGCGATGAGCTGGAGCGTCTTGGTCTTGCCGGTGCCGGTGGCCCCCGCGACCAGGCCGTGCCGGTTGAGCATCGACAGCGGAATGCGGATCTGGCGGTCCGGCAGGCAGGCCCCGTCCCAGAGCAGAGCCCCCAGGTCGAGCGTGGGCCCGGTGAAGGCGTAACCGGCGGCGATGTCCTCGGCCGCGCTGCTGTCGCTCATCTCTCACTCCCGAAATAGCCCTGTTTGACACCATTGCATCAACTGCACACGGCTGCGCCCGCAGGCACCGGCCCGGTAGGCTTTCCGTGTGATCTTCAAGCGCATCGGAAACGGGCGGCCGTACCCCGACCACGGCAGGGAAACCACCCGGCAGTGGGCGGACGTCGCGCCGCGCCCGGTCCGGCTCGACCAGTTGGTGACCACCAAGGGACAGCTGGACCTCGAGACGCTGCTCGCCGAGGACTCGACCTTCTACGGCGACCTTTTCGCGCACGTCGTGAAATGGCAGGGCGACCTCTACCTGGAGGACGGACTGCACCGCGCCGTCCGCGCCGCGCTGCAACAGCGCCAGGTACTCCACGCGCGCGTGCTCGAACTGGGCTGATTGCGCCTTTCGGGTCTGCTCTGCACTATCAGCAGATCATTTGGTAGGCATCGTCACCGGGCCGCACTACGCTGCGCCCATGAGCATGCTCACTCCCCCCGGCATGGGCGGAAAGTACCGCGTAACGGGAGCCGCTTACCCCCGCATGGCCCGTCCCCGGCGCCGCCGCCGGATCGTGCTCGCCGTAGTCGGCGCCGTTCTGGCACTCGGCCTGCTCGGATACGGGACGCTCCAGCTCGTCGACGTGTTCGGCGGTGACGAAAAGAAGACGGTCGCCGGCGGCACGGACTGCGTGCAGGGCAAGCAGGGAAAGCCGGCGGCCCCGGCCGCCGTCACCAAGGCTCCCGCCGTGGCACTCCCCCAGCCCGGGCAGATCACGGTCAACGTCTACAACGCCACCCCCCGGTCCGGCCTGGCCAAGGCCGTCGGCGACGAGCTGCGCAAACGCGGCTTCGTCGTCGGCAAGGTCGGCAACGCGCCCGCCGACTTCGACAAGAAGGTCCCCGGCCCCGGGATACTGCTCGGCTCCCCCCGGACCGACAAGGCGGCCTACTCGGTGCTCGGCACCCAGCTGCCCGGCACCACCCAGCAGACCGACACCCGCGAGACCGCGGACATCGACCTGATCCTGGGCGACGGCTTCAAGGCCCTCAGCACAAAGGAGGACGCGGACAAGGCACTGGCCGTCCTGGCCAATCCCGCGCCCGCGCCCTCGAAGAAGTGCTGAACCCCGGTCCCGTACGCGTACGAGGGACCGGGTCGCGCCGCGCCGCCGCTACTCGGCGGCGCCGTACATCCGGTCGCCCGCGTCGCCCAGGCCCGGCACGATGTAGCCGTGCTCGTTGAGCCGCTCGTCGACGGAGGCGGTCACCACCGTCACCGGCTGGCCGGCCAGGTCGCGCTCCATGACCTCGATGCCCTCGGGAGCGGCCAGCAGCACCACGGCCGTGACATCGTCGGCGCCGCGCTTGATCAGCTCCTGGATCGCCGCGACCAGGGTGCCGCCGGTGGCCAGCATCGGGTCCACGACGTACACCTGGCGGCCCGAGAGATCCTCCGGCATGCGCGTGGCGTACGTGGAGGCCTCCAGGGTCTCCTCGTTGCGGACCATGCCCATGAAGCCCACCTCGGCGGTCGGCAGCAGCCGCACCATGCCGTCGAGCATGCCCAGGCCGGCCCGCAGGATCGGCACCACCAGCGGGCGCGGGTGGGACATCTTCACGCCGGTGGTCGGGCCGACCGGGGTCTCGATGTCGGCCTGCTCGGTGCGCACGTCCCGGGTGGCCTCGTACGCGAGCAGGGTCACCAGCTCGTCGGCGAGCCGCCGGAAGGTCGGGGAATCGGTGCGCTTGTCGCGCAGGGTGGTCAGTTTGTGCGCCACCAGCGGGTGGTCGACGACGTGAATCCGCATAACCCCACAGTAACCGCGCCGACCGCCCTGTGAGACCGCCCCGGCACTGGCATCAATCCGCCTTCCGGGGGGAAGGTGGGGGCGGGGGGGTCTGCTTCGCGACGCGAAGGAGGACGACGGACCAGCCTGGGATGGTGGCCGATGCCCGACAACCAGCCGAGCACGGAAGAAGAGGAGCCCGAGACGACGGCGCAGCGCCGGGCGCGCCGCGCCCAGTTCCTGCGCGAGCTGAACGAGGCCCGGGAGCTGCGCGACCGGGTGCAGCCTCGGCGTGCTCGGGCCGCCCGAATGCGCCAGCAGATGCGGATGCGTACGTTCCGCTGGTGACTCCCGGCACGGCTCCAGCGCGGCTTCGGCACGGCTCCGGCACGGCTCCCCAACCCCCGGACAACCCCCCGAGCAGCACTCCCGGCGCGCGGCACGGCACGACGCAAGCGCGGAAGACCTCTCGCAAAGCCGCTGTTTCTGCCACGATGCCGATGGGGCGGGGCACGAAACGGCACGCACGACGGCCGTTCCACCCCCCAATCCTCCGGCCGGGGGGACCTCCAACCGGCATCACGCCTATGACCAGTGGGAGAGTCACGGTGTACTTCGCCGCACTGCTCGCGCGCACCGAAGACGGGTGGGAAGCGAGCGACATGGAACTCGACGACGTCGAGTCGCTGACGGATCTGACCGATCTCGCCCGCGCCGCCGCGGTCGACGAGGACACGGTGGTCGCCTTCATCGAGGAGGAGGACGGCTGGTTCGGCGTCGTCCGGGTCGACGGTGAAGACGATCCGCGGATCTTCGTCTCCAATGCCGCGTCGGCCGCTCGCAGCTCGTACGGCTCGATGCTCACCGACGAGCTGCTGGGCCGCGACGAGGACGACGACAACGAACTCGACGAGCTGGACCTCGACGGCACCGAGGACGGCGAGGAAGAGGCGGTCGCCGCCTACGAGGAGGAAGACGACGCAGACAACAGTGAGGCGCGGGCCGGCGCCGACCCGGCCCCCGTCGGCCCGCTCGGCGACGGCGACCTGCTGGCCGACCTCGGGGTGAGCCGCAGACAGCTGCTGGCCATCGACGGGGACGCACTCGGCGAGCTCGCGGAAACCCTGGGTGCGACCGACGTGCTGGAGGCCGTCCGCTAGTGGGCTCCATGCACCACCCCGATCCCCTGCGGGACCCGTGGCGGGACGCCATGCGCCTGGCGCTGGCGGAAGCAGCCCGGGCGGTGCCGGCCGGTGACGTACCGGTCGGCGCCGTCGTGCTCGGCCCGGACGGCAGCCTGCTCGCCGCCGGGCACAACGAGCGCGAGGCCACCGGGGACCCCACCGCGCACGCCGAAGTCCTGGCCATCCGGCGGGCCGCGGCGGAGCTCGGCGCCTGGCGGCTGCCGGGGTGCACCCTGGTGGTCACCCTGGAGCCGTGCGTGATGTGCGCGGGCGCCCTCGTGCAGTCCCGCGTCGCGCGCGTGGTCTACGGCGCGGACGACGAGAAGGCCGGCGCGGCCGGCTCGCTCTGGGACCTCGTACGGGACCGCCGGCTCAACCACCGGCCCGAGGTGATCCGCGGTGTGATGGCCGAGGAGTGCGCGGAGCAGCTGACCGCGTTCTTCCGCACCCTGTGACGACGGATTTCGGCGCACGGGGTTCCGTGGGCTAAGCTCTCTCTCGGTAGCGTGTCCGAGCGGCCGAAGGAGCACGCCTCGAAAGCGTGTGAGGGGGCAACTCCTCCGTGGGTTCAAATCCCACCGCTACCGCTCTGAACCGAGAGCCCCGCCCCGCAAGGGTCGGGGCTCTCGGCATGTCGGGACTCTCGGGCGGGGAGCTACTCCGGTTCGGTGAGGGGTAGCTGGGCACCGCGTGACCGGCCGGGGCCGGACGCGTTGTCACGGCATGACCAAGACCCAGCGCATGCTCGCCGCCATCGCCCTCGCGGGGGCCGCCGCGGGCCTCGCCGCCCCTTCCGCTTCCGCCCTCCCGGCGGCTCCCCTGACCCTCCCGGACCTGCCGTCGGCGGCCCCCGGCATGCCGGCCGCCGCCCAGCCCACGTCCGTCCAGGAGATCGGCGGCAATCTCAACCGGCTGAACGAGGCCGGCGAGCTGATGAACCTGCCGAACCACCTGGCGCCCGTGATCGACCCCCTGGCGCCGGTCGTCGGCCTGGCCGGCGCCGTGCAGTAGCCCAGGTAACGTACGAAGGCCCCGACTGGAACCCAAGGGGTGTTCGGGGCCTTCGACGTGGGGACGGGGGAAGCGGCGCCGGGGGGACAAAGCCGCTTCCCCCGATGAAGACGGGACCGTCCGGTCCGAACCGCAGTCAGGGGGGAAGCTTGCGGCTCGGACCCCGCAGTGAGGTCCTGTCCCTCGCCCTCCGGTTTCCTGCCAGAACCGGTGGGCTTGTCACCAATCCTGCGCCCCTGCCCACCGCGGATCGGACGGCGAAGGACCCGTTGTGGCGGGTCATTGGTCCTTAAAGACCAGGTGAGTGTCCGAACCAGAACCGGTTACACTCACCGAAGTTCGCAGGACCGGCAGGGGAGGCCGAAACCGCTCGTGGACACCAAGAAGCTCATCACGGGCGCCCTCACCGTGTTCGTTCTCTTCGTCATCATCACCCAGCCGAAGCGGGCCGCCGAGATGGTGGAAATCGGTTTTCAGGGCATATCGGATGCGGCCCAGGGAATCGGCGAGTTCATGACCGAACTGGTGAACTGACCCCGTACGCTGGTGCGGCTTCCGGACAAACCGACCCTCCACTCCGACGAGTGGAGGGTTTTCTGTACACCAACCTCACAACCGCCATCATATGTCCAACTTGCCCTCAACACGGCGATATACGGTGCTTGCACACAGTGCACATGTCTTGTGATGCTATGACCGCTTTTGACGGATGAGACGGGCGACTCGGTCGAGTCGGCCGAGAGGACATCGATAGGGGTGGCGTGACCGTGCCGGCCAGTACTGCGCCTCAGGTGCCACCCCAGCAGGAGCCCCCGGAGGAGCCTCCTGCGGCCCCCCGGCCGCAGAGCCGGGGGGCCGACACCCGGGCCCTCACCCAGGTCCTCTTCGGGCAGCTGAAGGGCCTGGAACCGGGCACCAGCGAGCACAGCCGGGTCCGCGGGGCCCTGATCGAGGCCAACCTCCCGCTCGTCCGCTACGCAGCCGCCCGCTTCCGCAGCCGCAACGAGCCGATGGAGGACGTGGTGCAGGTCGGCACCATCGGCCTGATCAACGCCATCGACCGGTTCGACCCGGACCGCGGCGTGCAGTTCCCGACCTTCGCGATGCCGACCGTGGTGGGAGAGATCAAGCGCTACTTCCGCGACAACGTCCGCACCGTCCACGTGCCCCGCCGGCTGCACGAGCTGTGGGTCCAGGTGAACGCCGCCACCGAGGACCTCACCACCCTGCACGGGCGGGTCCCCACCACCCCGGAGATCGCCGAACGGCTGCGCATCACCGAGGAGGAGGTGCTGTCCTGCATCGAGGCCGGCCGCTCCTACCACGCGACCTCTCTGGAAGCCGCCCAGGAGGGCGACGGAATGCCCGGCCTGCTCGACCGGCTGGGCTACGAGGACCCCGAACTGGCGGGCGTCGAACACCGTGACCTCGTCCGCCATCTACTCGTACAACTGCCCGAACGCGAACAGCGGATCCTTCTTCTCCGCTACTACAGCAATCTGACGCAATCGCAGATCAGCGCGGAGCTCGGGGTCTCACAGATGCACGTCTCCCGGCTGCTGGCCCGGAGCTTCGCTCGACTCAGATCCGCAAACAGGATCGAGGCGTAACCGGATCGGGTGGAGATCCCTGCAGCGTTTCCCGACAGAACGGGCTCATTCCCGTCTGTCGCTGCACTGATATGTCGACTTGGCGCTACAGCGTGTTGCCGACATGTGACATTCTGCTGGAACCGCGTTTGCCGCAGCCCCGCCTCCGGTATTCAGGTGGAGGCTGCGTTCCTCCGACGGGCGCGCCCGACGCGACCGTCCGCGACCTCAAGGGGGTGGCATGTCCGTAGACCAGGGCAGCTCCAAGGTGCTCACACTCGTCAAGAGCGTGACCCCTACGGCACCTGCAGCGTCTGACCGCTCGGAAGCCATCGACACCCGCACCCTCTCCCGCTCCCTCTTCCAGCGACTCGCCTCCCTGGACGCGGACAGCCCGGAACGGACCTATGTACGTGACACCCTGATCGAACTGAACCTCCCGCTGGTGCGGTATGCCGCGGCCCGGTTCCGCAGCCGCAACGAGCCGATGGAGGACATCGTCCAGGTCGGCACGATCGGCCTGATCAAGGCGATCGACCGGTTCGACTGCGAACGCGGCGTGGAGTTCCCGACGTTCGCGATGCCGACGGTCGTGGGCGAGATCAAACGCTTCTTTCGGGACACTTCCTGGTCCGTCCGGGTCCCCCGCCGGCTCCAGGAGCTGCGCCTCGCCCTGACCAAGGCCAGCGACGAGCTCGCCCAGAAGCTGGACCGCTCGCCAACCGTGCCCGAACTGGCCGCCGTACTGGGCGTGTCCGAGGAGGAGGTGGTCGACGGGCTCGCGGTCGGCAACGCCTACACTGCCTCCTCGCTGGACTCCCCCTCCCCGGAGGACGAAGGCGGCGAGGGCTCCCTCGCGGACCGGCTCGGGTACGAGGACACCGCGCTGGAAGGGGTCGAGTACCGGGAGTCGCTCAAGCCGCTGCTGGCCAAACTCCCGCCCCGGGAGCGGCAGATCATCATGCTGCGCTTCTTCGCGAACATGACCCAGTCGCAGATCGGCGAGGAGGTCGGCATCTCCCAGATGCACGTCTCCCGGCTGCTGACCCGCACCCTCGCCCAGCTCCGGCAGGGGCTCATCGGCGAGTAGCCGGCCGCAGCGCTCTGGTTATTTGACGCAGCGTCAGTAAAACTGGCGCGATGCGAAGGGGAGCGCTGGGAGCGCTGACTCTGCTGACCGTGTGCGTGGCCGCCACAGCCGCCCTGACCGGCTGCGGCGGCCCGGCGCGCGACGGCTTCGTGGCCGTGGGCGCGGCGGGCGCCGGCCCGGAACGCGCGCCGGGGGAGACCGTGCCGCCCAAGGGCGGGGTGGAGTTCCAGCCGCTGGCGGCTCCGTCCGCCGACCCGTCGAGCAGCTCGGGCAGCTCGCACACGTCGAGTACGTCGCCCGCTGCAACGGATCCGGCCGCCCCGCCGGGCTCCGCCGCCCCCGGAACCCCGCCGGGCCCTGACGGCAGCCCCGACGGCCCGGGCACGACCCCGCCCGGCACGGCCGGGCCCGTGCCGCCCGGCACCCCGACCGCACCCGGAACCACCCCGGGCCGGCCCACGGCTCCGCAGACCCCGCCGGGCACCCCGCCGACCGCACCGCCGGCAAAGCCCCCGGCCAAGCCTCCGACACCCGGCAAGCCGGGCACCACACCCCCGGCCACCCCGGCGAAGCTGACCCTCGGCACGCCGACGCGCGCCGCCACGGGCGACCGCTGGTGCGAGAAGGTCACGGTGGGGTTCACCAACACCGGCACCACCGCAGCCCGTTCGGGCACGGTGACCTTCACCACCGAGATCCTCGGCAACCTCCTGGGCCTGAGCTGGGGCACGGTCACCAGCACGCAGCCCCTGCCCGCACCCATCGCGGGCGGGAGCACCCAGACCCGGACCTTCACGGTGTGCCTGGAGGCCTGGCGGGTCCCGCTGGGCTGGCACATCGAAACCCGCCAGGTCACCGCGACCTGGCGCTAGGTCCTGTCCGGGCCTGCCGGTTCTAGCGGAGGGCCAGCCAGGCCACGGCGCCGATCAGCAGCACCATGCCGAAGGCGAAGCCCAGCCAGGCGACCGACTTCGAGCTGTCCGAGCCGGAGGCCCGCCGGCTACGGCCGGCGGTCGCCCCCTGGCGGGCCGGCTCCCCTTCGTCCACGAAGGCGCGGAACATCTGCGTGCTGCCCGCGGGGTCGTAGTTGCCCTCGGGGCCCTGTGCGTTGTTGTGTGCAGCCATGGAGCAGGACCCTAGCGGGTTTTCCCTTTCCTTTACCGCCCCCTGTGGAAATTCATTTGCCTGTAGCAACCATCTGCTTCTATGGTTGCTCTAAGCAACCAGATGGGGAGGGTCTCCGTGCTGAGCCACTACCAGGAGCTGGCCCGCCAGCTCACCGGCATCGGCGCGGTCAAGCGCGATCTCGCCCGCACCCTGCCCGCCGACTGCCCGCCCGGGCCCGCCGCCGTGCTCACCGTGCTCGACCGGCACGGCGAGATGCGGCTCAGCCGGCTCTCCGAGCTGCTCGCCGTCGACATCTCGGTGACCAGCCGGCATGTGGCCCATGTCGCCGAGCGCGGCTGGATCGACCGGGAGACCGACCCGGTCGACGGCCGCTGCCGCATCCTCCGGCTCACCCCGGCGGGCCGCCGGTTCCTTGCCGAGCTCGGCACCCGGTACACGGCCGCGCTGGAACGGGCGCTGGCCGACTGGTCCGCCGAGGACATCGCCGTACTGAACAGCCTGCTGGCCCGACTCCGATCGAGCTTCTGACACCCGAAGGACACCCATGGCGACGGAGACCGCGCCCGACAGCACCACCGCACCCACCGCACCCACCACACCCACCACCGCCCCCATGACCCATCCGCAGATCATGAAGGCGCTGTCCGGGCTGATGCTCGGCATGTTCGTGGCGATCCTGTCCTCCACGATCGTCTCCAACGCCCTGCCGCAGATCATCACCGAGCTGGGCGGCACCCAGTCCTCGTACACCTGGGTGGTCACCGCCGCCCTGCTGTCGATGACCGCCACCACCCCGCTCTGGGGCAAGCTGGCCGACCTCTTCAGCAAGAAGCTGCTGGTGCAGATCGCCCTGGTGATCTACGTCCTCGGCTCGGTGGTCGCGGGCCTGTCCCAGAACACCGGCACCCTCATCGCCTGCCGCGTGGTCCAGGGCATCGGCGTCGGCGGCCTGTCCGCCCTCGCGCAGATCGTGATGGCCGCGATGATCTCCCCGCGGGAGCGCGGCCGGTACAGCGGCTACCTCGGTGCCGTATTCGCCGTGGCGACCGTCGGCGGTCCGCTGCTCGGCGGGGTCATCACCGACACCGACTGGATGGGCTGGCGCTGGTGCTTCTACGTGGGGGTGCCCTTCGCGGTCATCGCACTGATCGTGCTCCAGCGGACCCTGCACCTGCCGGTGGTGCGCCGCAAGGTGAAGGTCGACTGGCTCGGGGCGTTCCTGATCAGTGCCTCCGTATCCCTGCTGCTCATCTGGGTCACCCAGGCCGGTGACGCGTACGACTGGGTCTCCTGGCAGACCTGGGCCATGACCGGCGGCGCCCTGCTGCTCGGGGTCCTCTTCGTCCTGGCCGAATCCCGGGCGAGCGACCCGATCATCCCGCTCCGCCTGCTCCGCAACCCGACCATCACGCTGGCCTCGGCCGCCTCGCTCTTCGTGGGCGTGGCGATGTTCTCCGGCACGGTGTTCTTCAGCCAGTTCTTCCAGCTGGCCCGCAACGAGTCGCCGACCATGTCCGGCGTCCTGACCATCCCGATGATCGGCGGCCTGTTCGTCTCGTCCACGGTCTCCGGGCAGATCATCACCAAGACCGGGAAGTGGAAGGCCTGGCTGGTATCCGGTGGTGTGCTGCTGACGGCCGGTCTCGGGCTGCTCGGCAGCCTCCGCCACGACACTCCGTACTGGCACATCGCCGCCTTCATGGCTCTCACCGGTCTCGGTCTCGGCATGATGATGCAGAACCTGGTGCTGGCCGCCCAGAACCAGGTGGCCCCGGAGGACCTGGGCGCGGCCAGCTCGGTGGTCACCTTCTTCCGGTCGCTCGGCGGCGCGATGGGCGTCTCGGCGCTCGGCGCGCTGATGGCCCACCAGGTCACCGGCTACGTCAAGGACGGCCTGGCCGCCCTCGGGCCGAAGGCGGCGGCACTGGGTCACGGCGGCACCGCCGGGGGCGGCATCCCCGACCTCGACAAGCTGCCGGTGCCGTTCCGCGAAGTGGTCGAGGCGGCGTACGGGCACGGCGTCGGCGACGTCTTCCTGTACGCGGCACCGACCGCGCTGGTGGCGCTGGTGCTGGTGGTGTTCATCAAGGAGGTGGCCCTGAAGTCCCGGCCGGCTCCGGAGAACGCAGACAAGAAGGAGGCGGCGGCCGAGGTGTAGCCGGGGGCGGGCTCAGGCGCCCGGTCGCCCGGTGTTGGCCTCGATCCCGGCGACGAGGACCTCGAGGGCGGCCCTGAACTCCTCCTCGGAGGCCCGGCGGACGGTCCCGCCGCAGCCCTGGAGGAACTGCACGAGGGCGAGATGGGCGCCGGCCCTGGCGGGCTCCGCCAGGCCGGCGCTCTCCAGCGTCCGCAGCAGCGCCGTGTCGAAACGCCGGGCGTGCGGACCGATGTTGGGGTACTCGGCGGCCAGCTGCCCGGCCCAGGGATGGCCGGCCAGCACCCGCCGGTAGCCGCAGGCCAGCTTCCGCAGCCGGCTGTCCCAGCCGGCGGCCCCCGGCGCGGCTCCGGCTGCGGTGGGCAGGGCCAGCTCGCCCAGCACCCGGTCCAGGGCGAGCTCCAGCAGGTCGTGCTTGGTGTCGACGTACCAGTACAGGGACATCGCGGTGACCCCGAGCCGCCCCGCCAGGCGCCGCATGGAGAACCCCCCGAGGCCGTCCGCGTCCAGCAGCTCCACGGCCGTACCGGTGATCCGCTCCCGGTCCAGCCCGGACGGCACCGCCCCACCGCGCCGCCGCTGCCCGCCGGATGCCCTGACGGCCAGCCAGACACTGATCCGAGCGGGTTCGGCCGAAGTCACCATGGGGGCACCCTCCTGAGGCGCCCGACGTCCAGCCCGGTATGCCCGGTGCGCCCTCTTCATGCTAGAGCGTTCAGGCCTTCGGTGTTGTCAGGTCGTACAGCGTCACCCCACCCACCTCCACTGCCTCGTACTGCTCCGCCACCCACTCCGCGATCTCACTGCTTCCGGCGCCGCCCGGCCCGCCGCCCCGCATGCCCGAGCCGCTGCCCACGAAATAGTGGATCTTCCCGGCGCGTACGTACTCCTGGAATTGCGCCAAGGTCGGCGACGGATCGCTCCCGTTGAACCCGCCGATCGGCATCACCGGCTGCCTGCTCGCCAGCTGATGGCTCGCCGCGTTCTGCGCGCCCACGGTGGCCGCCGCCCAGGTGTACCGGTCCGCGTCCTTCCGCAGCAGCGCGATCACCTGCGCATCGACCCGCGCCCCGTCCAGCAGCCCGCCCATGGGGCCACCGGCTCCGCCGCCTGCCTCGCCGCCGGCCCCGCCGCCGGGGGGGATGCCGGGTGCCCCGCCCTGCATCCCACCCGGCGCTCCACCCGGCATCCCGCCCGGCATCCCCCCGGGCTGCTGTCCCTGACCCTGGCCCGGTGCCTGCCCATCCCCCTGAGGCGGCGACTGAAGGGGCCCCTGGCCGGCCCGCGCCAACCGCGGCCCCCGGCCGCCGATACCGCCCTGGACCGCCGGCCCCGCCGTGACGATCGAGCCCGTGTGTCCCGTGTTCACCGTGGTCAGGCAGTACGCCAGCGGCCCGGCCAGCACCGCGCCCAGGCCCAGTCCCGCCGCACCCAGCGTGAGGCTCCGCCCCAGCCGCCCCGCGGCGAGCAGTCCGGCCGCCGCCGCGAGCCCGGCGCCCAGGACCGTCCACCGCAGCCACGGCAGGTAGTCCGGCGTACGTCCCAGCAGGACGTACGACCACCAGGCGGTCAGCGCCACCGTGCCCGCGAGCGTGGCCGCGGCCGGACTGCCGTGCCGTTCCTCCCAGAGCACCGCCACGCCCATGCCGACCAGCGCCGCTACGAAGGGCGCCAGCGCGACCGTGTAGTACTCGTGGAAGATGCCCTGCATCCAGCTGAACACCGCCATGGTGATCAGCAGTGCGCCGCCCCAGGCCAGGAAGGCCGCGCGGGCCATGCCCTCGAGCGAATCGGTGGCCCGCCGGGCCCGCCAGGTGACGACCAGGCCGGCGACCAGCAGCACCAGTGCCGCGGGGAGCAGCCAGGAGATCTGTCCGCCCACTCCGGCGGAGAACAGCCGGTCGATGCCGGTCTCCCCCCAGCCCCCGCCGCCACGCCCCCCGGGCCCGGCGGGCGCGCCGGGGACCCCGTACCCGCCGGGCATCCCGTACCCGCCGAGACCGGGCCCGCCGGCTCCGATTGCCCCGCCTCCCACGCTGCCCGGCTCATCGCCGTTGAGCCGGCCGAGCCCGTTGTAGCCGAAGGTCAGCTCGAGGAAGGAGTTCGTCTGCGAGCCGCCGATGTACGGCCGGGAGGACGCGGGCCACAGCTCCACGACCGCCACCCACCAGCCTCCGGCCACCACCATCGCCAGCCCGGCCAGCCCCAGCTGGCCCAGCCGCCGGCGCAGTCGGGTCGGCGCGCAGACGGCGTACAGCACCGCCAGTGGCGGCAGGATCACAAAGGCCTGCAGGGTCTTCGTCAGGAAGGCGAGGCCGAAGGCCACCCCCGCCCACACCAGCCACCGGGTGGCCGCGCCCTCGAGTGCGCGCAGCACGCAGTACACGGCCACGGTGAGCAGCAGGGTCAGCAGGGCGTCCGGGTTGTTGAACCGGAACATCAGCGCGGCCACCGGGGTCAGCGCGAACACCGTTCCGGACAGCAGGGCCGGGCCCGGCCCGAACTGCCGCCGCACCGAGGCGTACAGCACCGCGGTGGTGCCCACCCCCATCAGGGCCTGGGGGAGGAGGATCTGCCAGGAGCCCAGCCCGAACAGCCGTACCGACAGGGCCATCGGCCAGAGCGCGGCGGGCGGCTTGTCGACGGTGATGGAATTCCCGGCATCCGAGGAGCCGAAGAAGAACGCCTTCCAGCTCTCGCTGCCCGCCTGAACGGCTGCGGAGTAGAAGGAGTTGGCGTAGCCGGACGCGCTCAGGTTCCAGAGCAGCAGGGCGGCAGTGCCCAAGAGCAGGGCGGCCAGGGCCGGGCGCTCCCAGCGGGGGCGTTCCGTGGTCATCGGGTGTCCTTCGGGTGGGGGATCCGGCGCTCCGGGAAGACCCAGGCGCGGAAGAGCAGGAAGCGCAGCACGGTGGCCGCGAGATTGGCGGTGATCAGCACGGCGAGTTCGGTGCCGTGCGCGGGTCGGTCGGTGGCGGCGCTCAGCGCGGCCAGCGATCCGGCGGTCAGGGCCAGTCCGATGCCGAAGACCAGCAGGCCCTGTGCCTGGTGCCGCAGGGCCCGGTCACGGCCGCGGACACCGAAGGTGAGCCGCCGGTTGGCAGCCGTGTTGGCGATCGCGGAGAGCAGCAGGGCAGCCGCGTTGGCCGTCTGTGCCCCGGTGCCGAGCCGGAAGAGGGTGTAGAGGGCCAGGTAGCCGAGGGTGGAGAGCACTCCGACCACGCAGAAGCCGAGGAGCTGGCGGGCCAGGCCGCGGGGCACACCGGGCAGCTGCCGGTCCCGGGGATCGTCCCCGAAGGGGCGGGCGAGCCGGTCCAGGGGCAGTGCGCCGACGGCCAGGGCCCGTCCCACCCGCCACACGCCCTTGAGGTCCTCGGTGGCGGTGCGGACCAGGTGCACGGTCGAATCGGGGTCGTCGACCCAGTCGACCGGGACCTCGTGGATGCGCAGTCCGGCCCGCTCGGCGAGCACCAGCAGTTCGGTGTCGAAGAACCAGCCCGAGTCCTCCACCAGCGGCAGCAGCCGCTCGGCGACCTCCCGCCGGATGGCCTTGAACCCGCACTGCGCGTCGCTGAACCGGGCGGCCAGCGACGACCGAAGGATCAGGTTGTAGGCGCGGGAGACGAACTCCCGCTTGGCGCCGCGCACCACCCGGGAGGAGCGGGCGAGCCGGGTGCCGATGGCCAGGTCGGAGTGGCCGGAGATGAGCGGGGCCACCAGTGGGAGGAGGGCATTGAGGTCGGTGGAGAGGTCCACGTCCATATAGGCCAGGACGGGTGCCTCCGAGCGGGACCACACGGTCCGCAGGGCCCGGCCGCGGCCCTTCTCCTCCAGCCGGATACCGCGTACGCCGTCCAGGCTCGCGGCGAGCGCGCCCGCCACCTCGGGGGTGCGGTCGGTGCTCGCGTTGTCGGCGATGGTGATCCGGAAGGCGTAGGGGAAGGTGCGGGTCAGATGCTCGTGCAGCTGGCGGACGCAGGGCCCGAGGTCCTTCTCCTCGTTGAAGACCGGGATCACCACGTCGAGTACGGGCTCGCCGGGCAGGGCGGCGAGCGGCGCCCGGGCCGGCAGGGAGCCGGTGGCCGGAGAGGTGTCGATTGGCATGCCCCGACCCTCGCGGGGCGTCCTGTCACCGCTGTGTGCTTCGCCTGTGGTCCGGCTGTGAAGTGCTTGCCGGCCGAGGGTGCGGGAGATCTCCGAGGGGCAGCCGGACGTCGAAGCGGGTGCAGCCCGGCTCACTGTGTACGCCGACCTGGCCGCCGTGCGCCGTGACCACGGCCTGGACGATGGCCAGCCCCAGGCCGGTGGAGCCGGCGTGCCGGGAGCGGGAGGCGTCTCCGCGGGCGAAGCGTTCGAAGACGTGGGGGAGCAGGGCGGGGGGAATCCCCGGGCCGTCGTCCTCGATCTGCACGTGCACGGCGGATGTTTCACGTGAAACACGGGCCGTGACGGTGGTGTTGGGCGGGGTGTGGGTGCGGGCGTTGGCGAGCAGGTTGACCAGCACCTGGTGGATCCGTGCCGGATCGACGTGGACCGGTGCGGGCTCGTCGGGGAGTTCGAGTCGCCAGTGGTGGCCGGGGCCGGCCGCTCGGGCGTCGCTGACCGCGTCCACGACCAGGGGCGCCAGATCGGTGTCCTGGCGGTCCAGCGGGCGGCCGGCGTCCAGCCGGGCCAGCAGCAGCAGGTCCTCCACCAGCCCGGTCATCCGGGTGGCCTCGGACTCGATCCGGCCCAGGGCGTGCCGGGTGTCCGGCCCGGGTTCCTCCCGTCCCCGGCGGGTAAGTTCGGCGTATCCGCGGATGGAGGCGAGCGGGGTGCGCAGTTCGTGGCTGGCGTCGGCGACGAACTGCCGGACCCGGGTCTCGCTCTCCTGGCGGGCGCTGAGGGCCGAACCGACGTGGCCCAGCATCCGGTTGAGGGCCGCGCCGACCTGGCCCACCTCGGTGCGCGGGTCGGCCTCGGCTTCCGGAACCCGTTCGTGCAGGGCCACCTCTCCGCTGTGCAGCGGGAGTTCGGAGACCCGGGTGGCGGTGGCGGCCACCCGCCGCAGCGGGCGCAGGGCGACTCCGACCAGGGCCTGTCCGGCCAGGCCGGCCGCGATGAGTCCGGCCAGGGTCACGCAGACCTCGACGGCGATCAGGGTGTTCACGGTGGAGTCGACCCCGGCGAGCGGGAAGGCGAGGGCGAGGGAGCCGTCGGCGGCGGACAGCACCCGGTACCGGCCCATCCCGGGCAGTTCCCGGTTCACGGCCTTCCCGTCGGCCTGACGGACGGCGGTCTCGAAGGCCGCGGTCTGGGCCGGGGTGAGCGGCGCCATGTGATCGAGGGTGGGCACCTCCTCGGCCACCGTACGCGCGGCGGCGAGGCTCTTGCCCTCGGGGTCCAGCCGGATGGCGGCGGTGCCGAGCGGGGTACCGGGCGGCAGGCTGAGGGAGCCGTCGGGGACCGGCCGTCCCAGCTTCTTGCCCGGGCCCCGCACGGACATCTCGACGGCCGTCCGCAGCTGCCCGTCCAGCTGGTTCACCAGGTAGGAGCGCAGGGCGAGCGTGGTGACCGCCCCGATCGCCGCCCCCACGACGGCGATCAGGGCGACCGCGGAGACGACCAGCCGGGTCCGCAAGGAGCGGGGGCCGCGCCGGACGGGTCTCCGGGCTCGAGGGGCTCGAAGGACTCGAAGGGGATTCCGGGGCACTACTCGCCCGGCTTGATCAGGTACCCGGCTCCGCGACGGGTGTGGATCATCGGGCTGCGGCCGGGTCCGCTCTCCAGCTTGCGGCGCAGGTAGGAGATGTAGAGCTCGACCACATTGGCCTGGCCGCCGAAGTCGTAGGACCAGACCCGGTCGAGGATCTGCGCCTTGCTGAGCACCCGGCGCGGGTTCCGCATCAGATAGCGGAGCAGCTCGAACTCGGTGGCGGTGAGGTGGATCTCCTGACCGTCCCGGCTGACCTCATGGCTGTCCTCGTCCAGTCGCAGATCACCGACGACCAGGACGGATCCGCCGCGCGCGGCCCGGGCGGCCCCGGAACGGCGGACCAGCCCGCGCAGCCGGGCCACGACCTCCTCCAGGCTGAACGGCTTGGTGACGTAGTCGTCCCCGCCGGCCGTCAGCCCGGCGATCCGGTCCTCGACCGAGTCCCTGGCGGTCAGGAACAGCACCGGGACCTGCGGGAGCTCCCGGCGGAGCTGCCCGAGGACGGCCAGTCCGTCCATGTCGGGCAGCATGATGTCGAGGACCACAGCATCCGGCCGGAACTGCCGGGCCGCCCGCACGGCAGCCGCCCCGTCCGCGGCACTGCGCACCTCGCAGCCCTCGTAGCGCAGAGCCATCGAGAGCAGCTCGGACAGCGAGGCCTCGTCGTCGACGACGAGGATCCGGCAGGGGCCGCCGTCGGGGCGGACCAGGGCCCCGGCGTGGGGCGCAGAGGGGGACGTGGACGCGGTGGAGGTGGTCGTCGCAGTCATGACGACCACGCTGGCCGCCGCCTCTGAGAGCCCTCTTGCCACTCTCTGTGAATCTCCTGAGAAACCTGTCAGCGGGGCGGGAAGGGGGACGGGGACGGGGACGGGGAGCGGGACGGGAAGAGCCGGGCGCCGTTGTCGTGGCAGACCGCCCGCAGCCAGTCGTCGCCCAGCCCGAGCCGCTCCAGGGCATCCAGCTGGTGCTCGTACGGGTAGGGGATGTTCGGGAAGTCGGTGCCGAGGAGGATCCGGTCGCCCAGGGCGGCGAGCCGGCCGAGGGCGGCCGGCGGGAAGCCGGCGAGGCGCTCGGAGAAGTCGGTGAAGGCCATGGTGGTGTCGAGGCGGACCTCGGGGTGGCGCTCGGCGAGGTCGAGGAAGTCCTCGTACTCGGGCAGGCCCATGTGGGCGATGATCAGCGGCAGCCGGGGGTGGCGGCCGAGCAGCCGGGCGATCGGCTCGGGCCCGGTGTGCTTGCCCGGCACCGGCCCCGATCCGCAGTGGATCACCGTGGGGATCCCGGCCTCGGCGAGCAGTCCCCAGACCGGCTCCAGCCGTGCGTCGTTGGGGTCGTACCCGCCGACCTGGAGGTGCGCCTTGAACACCCGGGCCCCGGCTTCGACGGCCCGCCGGACGTATCCCTCCACGCCGTCCTCCGGGAAGAAGGTCGCGGTGTGCAGGCAGTCCGGGGTCCGGGCGGCGAACCCGGCCGACCAGGAGTTCAGCCAGGCCGCCATGGCGGGCTTGTGCGGGTAGAGCATGGAGGTGAAGGCGAGGGCGCCGAACTGCCGCAACAGGGTGACGCGTTCCTCGTCCTCGTGCCGGTAGGTGATGGGCCAGGCGACCCCGGTCAACGGCCCCATCGCGTCGAAGTAGTCCCAGACCTTGTCCAGGACCCGCTCCGGCATGAAGTGGGTGTGCACGTCGACCAGCCCGGGCAGCCCGAGGCGGCCGGTGAAGGCCCGGACGGCCGCTGCCGTCCGCTGCGTCTCAGCTCCCCCGGACAAAGCCGGAACTCCGCTCCACGGTCCCGACGTGCAGGGTGTAGCTCTCGTACCACTCCTTGATGCCCTGGGCCTTGGCCGCCCGGTGCTCCGGATCGGTGCGCCAGGCCTCGAGGGCCGCCCGGTCGCGGAAGTAGGCGACGGTGATGTCGAGCCCGCCGGGGGTGTGGGCGTTCTCGTGGCCGAGGTAGCCGGGGATCTCCTTGACCAGGGACTCCATCCGGGCGGCGGTCTCGGGGTAGCCGCCCTCGACCTCGGTACGGACGGAGGTGAATACGGCCATCAGATACGGCGGCTCGAACGCCTGTATGGGCTGGTTGCTCATGCCCCCACCCTCTGCGCCGGGGGTCGGCCGTGTCCACCGCAAAGCGCCCCTTGATCGCAACGGGATCCAAGATTTGACCTTCACCACCGCGGTCCGGCGCCGGGCCCCGTGCCAGGCCTCAGAACAGCCCTTCCTGCTCGGCGGGTTCCCCGGTCGCGAGGCCGGTGAGCGGCACGGTGGTGACGGCATCCGGTCCGGCGGCGGTCAGCACCCATCCGGCCAGCAGCCGGGCGTCCACGACCAGCCCGTCGGCGAAGTGCAGATCAGGTCCGGCCGCGCCCGCCAGCAGGCCCGCGACCGTGCCCCCCGCCGTCATCCGCTCGGGCTGCCGGACCGGGCGGGGCAGCCCGGCCAGGCCGAACACCCCGCCATGGTCGACGATCTCGCACGGCAGCCGCTCCAGGGTCTCCGGCCAGCCGGGCAGGGCAGCCGCCCGCTCGTGCAGCCCGGCCACCTCCCCGGCCCGCGCGACGGTGTCCGGCAGCCGGTCCCGTACGGTCCGTTTGCGCGCGTACGCGATCCGGTCGGGCACCTTGAGGGCGGCCCGCAGCAGCTCCTCGGTCCGCCGGGCGGCCATCAGCGGCCCCCGCCCCAGCCAGGTCCAGGTCACCGCGCCCTGCTCCAGCAGCCGGGCCGACCCCCGCTCCTCGGCGGTGATCCCGACCTTGATCAGGCCCGGCCCGAACCAGGCGAGGTAGACCCGGTAGGGGCGCGGGTCGTCGGCGCGGGTGTCGGCGGCCACCGAGAAGGAGCGGTCCAGCCGGGCGCACTCGGCGCACTGTGCACTGCCGGTCCGGGCCGGAACCTCGGCGGCCGTGGGGCACGGGTTCCGCCGGCCGCTCCGCCGGACCCCGAGGCAGGTGCGCTGCCCCGTTGCGGTGAAGGCGAGCCACCGCCCGTACGCGAGGAGGCTGGTCCGCTCGCCGCGCTGCTCGGCGTACCAGCCGATCCCGGGCCGGCCCTCACTCCAACGCGGCCCGGTACAACACCAGATCGCGGAGGTCACAGGGGCAGCGGGCGCTCGAAGAAGGTCGCCAGCGCCACGGTCGCCTGGGTTCCGCTCACTCCTTCGATGGCATAGAGCCGGCGCAGCACGTCCTGGAGCTGCTCGGTGGTGGCGGTGCGCACCTTCACCAGCACGGAGGCACTGCCGGCGATGATGTGCGCCTCCTGGATCTCGGCAATGGCCGCGAACTGCCCGCCGGAATCACCCATCCAGGCATTCGAGTCCACCATCACGAAGGCGAGCACTCCGCTGCCGACGGCCGCCGGATCCACATCGACGGTGGTGCTGCGGATGACCCCGCGCTCGCGCAGCTTGCGGACCCGCTCGTGCGCGGCACCGGCCGAGAGCCCCACGGCCGCGCCGAGGGCGGCGTACGACTGCCCGGCGTCCTGCTGCAGCCGCACGACGATCGCCCGGTCGATGCCATCCATGGTTCTCCTCCGCTGGACCCTTGTCAGGACCGTACCGCATCCTGCAATCTTGATCACGACCGAACGCAATTCGGCTCACGAGGAGCTCTGCATGATGTCATCCCCCATAGACGACCCTGATCTGTACGAGATCCTGGACGATCGCTTCCGGACCGGCCGCTGCGCCAACGGCGACATGCGGCTGGAGCGCCTCCACGACGACTGCCGCTGGGCGGAGGGACCGCTCTACCTCCCGGCCTGGCGCCAGCTGGTGTGGAGCGACATCCCCAACGACCGGATGCTGCGCTGGGACGAACCGACCGGCACCGTCGGGCCGTTCCGGTCCCCCGCCGGCCACCCGAACGGCAACACCCTCGACCGGCAGGGCCGGCTGATCACCTGCGAACAGGGCAACCGCCGGGTCACCCGCACCGAGCCGGACGGCACCGTGACCCCCCTCGCCACGCACTACGGAACGAAGCGGCTGAACAGCCCCAACGACGCGGTGGTCCGCTCGGACGGCTCGGTCTGGTTCTCCGACCCGGACTTCGGCATCACCAGCGACTACGAGGGCCACCGGGCGGAGAGCGAGATCGGCGCCTGCAACGTCTACCGGGCCGACCCCTCGACCGGCGAGGTCCGCCTGGCCGCGGACGGCTTCGCCGGCCCGAACGGCCTGGTCTTCTCCCCGGACGAACGCCATTTGTACGTGTCCGACACCCGGGCCGGCCACATCCGGGCCTTCGAGGTCCGCGAGGACGGCACCCTGTCCGACGGCAAGGTCTTCACCGCGGCGCCCGCGGACCGCGGCCGGGCCCGGTTCGACAACATCCGCTTCGACGACGAGGGCCGGCTGTGGGTCGCCGCCATGGAGGACGGGGTGCACTGCTACGCCCCGAACGGCGACCTCATCGGCCGGATCCGGATCCCGGAGCCGGTCTCGAACATCGCCTTCGGCGGCCCGAAGAACAACCGCATGTTCATCACGGCCAGCACCTCGCTCTATTCGCTGGTGATGTCGGTAACCGGCCTGCCCCGCTAGCCGGGAGCAGCAACAACGGCAATACCGGCACCAACAGCCGCCGCACCGCGCGAGCTAGGATCCTGGCCATGGCCCTGACCATGAACGACATGGACCGGTTCACAGCCGCCATGCCCCGCCTGGAGGCCATCGCCTACCGCCTCCTCGGCTCCGCGAGCGAGGCCGAGGACGCCGTACAGGACACGTTCCTGCGCTGGCAGGCCGCCGACGTGGCCCGCATCGAGGTCCCCGAGGCCTGGCTGACGAAGGTCCTCACCAACCTGTGCCTCAACCAGCTCGCCTCGGCCCGCGCGCGGCGCGAAACCTACGTGGGCCAATGGCTCCCCGAGCCACTGCTCGCCGGAGACCCGATGCTCGGCCCGGCCGACACCGCCGAACAGCGCGAATCGGTCTCGTACGCGGTCCTCACCCTGCTCGAGCGCCTCTCCCCCAACGAGCGGGCGGTGTACGTGCTGCGGGAGGCCTTCGGCTACCCGCACCGGGAGATCGCCGCGATCCTCGACATCACCGAGGCCGCCAGCCAGCAGATCTTCCACCGCGCCAAGAAGCACGTCACGGACGGCAGGTCCCGGACCGAGATCGACGAGGCCGCCGCCCGGCGGATCGTCGAGGAGTTCCTCGCTGCCGCCACCAGCGGGCAGACCGACCAGCTCGTACAGATGCTCACCGAGGACACCGTCTCGATCGGCGACGGCGGCGGAAAGGTCCCGGCCCGCGCCAAGCCCTTCGAGGGCGCCCTCGCGGTCGCGAAGTTCATGCGGGGCCTGTTCAAACCCAGCAAGGCCAAGCGCGCCCTCGTCGGCGGCTCACCCGAGGTCTACGCCACGACCGCCAACGGCGCCCCCGCCGTCGTGGCGGTCCTCGACGGCCGGGTGGTCGGCGTCCTGTGCCTGGAGGTCGGCGCCGGGGGCATCGTCGCGTTCCGCAACCAGGTCAACCCCGACAAGCTCGAACGCGCGACCCGGCAGTGGGCCGCCACCGACCACGGGGAACCCCTGCTCCACGCCTTCTGATCCCGGTGTGAGCTGCTTCACACCGGGTTCCTGTCAGGAAACCCCGGGCTGCCCGGTTCAAGGGGCGAACCCGCGGAAGACAGGAGCACGGACATGCAGCACCGCATCATCGTCCTCGGAGCCGGATACTCCGGAGCCGTCGCTGCCGGACGCCTCGCCAAGCGGCTGTACCGCGAGGACGTCGCCATCACCCTCGTCAACGCCGAGCCCGACTTCGTCGAGCGCGTCCGGATGCACCAGCTGGCGGCCGGCCAGGACCTCAAGCCCCGGCCCTTCGGCGAGATGTTCGCGGACACCGGCGTCGCACTGAAGCTCGCGAGGGTCACCGGCATCGACGTCGACCGCAAGACGGTCACCGTCACCGCCAACCACGCAAACGAAGCCGAGGAACTGGAATACGACACCCTCGTCTACGCCCTCGGCAGCGGCTGGAACAGCCAGGGCGTCCCCGGCGCCGCCGAGCACGCCCACGACATCGCCGGCCGCCCCGGAGCGCTCCGGCTGCGCGAGCGCCTGGCCCGGCTGGGCGCCGGACAGCCGGTGGTCGTGGTCGGCGGCGGCCTCACCGGCCTGGAAGCCGCGACCGAGATCGCCGAGGCCCGCCCGGACCTCGACGTCGCCCTCGTCGCCCGCGGGGACCTCGGCGACTGGCTCTCGCCCAAGGCCCGTCGGCACCTGCGGAAGACCGTCGACAGGCTCGGCATCACCGTGCACGAGCAGGCCGCCGTCACCGGCGTGGCGGCCGATGCCGTCGCGACCGCCGACGGCAGATCCGTCCCGGCCGCGGTCACCGTGTGGACCACCGGCTTCGCCGTCCACCCGATCGCGCAGGCCACCACCCTGGAGATCACCGGCACCGGCCGGATCGCGGTCGACCGGACCATGCGCTCGGTCTCGCACCCCGACGTGTACGCGATCGGCGACGCCGCCATGGCGCTGGGCCCCGGCGAGAAGCCGCTGCGGATGTCGTGCGCCACGGGCACCCCCATGGCGTGGCAGGCCGCCGACACCATCGCGGCGCGTCTGACCGGCGGGAAGATCCCGAACACCCCGCTCCGCTACTTCAACCAGTGCATCTCGCTCGGCCGCAAGGACGGCCTGATCCAGTACGTCACCCCCGACGACCGCGCCGTCCGGGCGGCCCTGACAGGACGGCTCGCCGCCGCCTACAAGGAACTGATCTGCAAGGGCGCAGCCTGGGGCGTAGCCAACCCGGCACTCGGCCTCCCCACCCGACGCCGCCGCATCCTCCGCGAACACCCCCTGGCGGACTCGTCCGCCCAACTGCCGGCCTGACTGCACAGCACAACACAAAAGGCCCCGGACTCTTGTCCGGGGCTATTGAACGGTGCGCAGAACGGGACACCCCGACTTGCGATCAGGATTCCGGAGTGCTGGCCTGGAATAGGTAGGGGCCAATCGGGGGGAAGCGATGGATCTCGGGTCGGACGGCAGATTCAGGTCGTCGGCGAGACCATCCGGGAATCCGATGCGGGTGCCGCTCGTGCTGCCACCCGCTACCGGAGGTTCACGATGACACACGCCGCTGCTGCCCGCCGTCCACTACTCCGGATCACGGCCCTGTTCGTGACCGCCGCCTTGACGCTTTCCCTCTCGGTCACGCTTACGCTCACCTCAGCGACACACGCATCCGCCTTGTGCGTCGCAAGTGGGTTTACAGGAACGTGGCGTTCATCCGATGACAGACTGAGTCGTATCGACGTGTGGCCTGGAGAGGACTGCCAGCTTTACGCCAGAGCCTGGTCCACCTGCGAGGACAACGCGAGGCGTGACTGCAGCTGGGGAAACAAGAAGCTGCAAGCCACCCAGGAAAGGAACTTCCGGTTCTTCTCTTACAACTGGAGCAACGCGAGTGAGGTGCTACAGCTGACCCTGAAGGACAGGACCCACTTGTCGGTATTTGACCACACCGCTTACACGTCCGGCCGGAAGGTCAGCTTCACCGTGCCGATGGTCAAAGATCGTTGAGGGTGCGAAGGGCCGGGGCTCCCTCCTGGCCCTCGGGGCTGCCCCCCGTGCCAGGCTCGCGTGACGCCCTGCGTGCCGCCCTCACCCGCACGGTCGCCGACCGCCTCGCTCGTGAAGGTGCCCAGGCCGCGCCGTCGGCGGATCAAGCCGTGGTCCGTCGCCGTACGGCGGAAACGCCAGAGGGCCCGGACTTTCGTCCGGGCCCTCTGAGCTGCTGTGCACTCGGCAGGATTCGAACCTGCAACCTTCTGATCCGTAGTCAGATGCTCTATCCGTTAAGCTACGAGTGCTTGTGCTTCCCGGGGTTTTTCGCCCCGTTGGCCTTGCGAGAACAACAATACATGGACCTCGCCGTGACGCGAAATCCGTTATCCAAACCACCCCTGACCTGCGGAAACAGTCCTTTTGGCGGGGTTCCGGAACGACTGAAGCCCCGGTCCTGGGGACCGGGGCTTCAGTGATCACTCGAGCGGAGGCGGAGGGATTTGAACCCTCGATGGGGGGTAAGCCCCAAACCGCATTAGCAGTGCGGCGCCATAGACCGGACTAGGCGACGCCTCCAGCACACCCCCGCGTACGAGGGTGCGTGCAGATGATGACACAGGCGCGGGGCCGGTCACCAATCCGGTCCCACGGTACTAGGCGCGGTGGCACGAGAGCAAAGCCTTTGGGCGCCCGTCACCGGAACGTCCGGGCGGGGTCCTCGTTGGGCAGGCGTACGCGCACCACGCCCCGGCCCGCTCCCGACGTACCGGACCGCCGACCCAGGAGATCTTGATGCGTCTCGCTGCCCTCGCCACCGGCTCCGCCCTCGCGGCCATGGCCGCCGGCGGCCCCCTGCCGCCCCTCCCCCTCGCCGGGCTCCTGGCACCCCCGCCGGACCGCCTCACCGTCACCGTGGAGCACAACGGCCCCTCCCGCGCCGCCAACGGCACGTACACCCTGGAGTGTGATCCGGTGGGCGGCACCCACCCGGAGGCCAGGCGGGCGTGCGCGCGGCTCGACGGCTTCCACCGCGCCGGGAAGAACCCGTTCGCGCCCGTCTCCGAGGACCAGATCTGCACCGCGGAGTACGGCGGACGGGCCGTCGCGCGCATCACCGGGACCTGGCACGGACACGAGGTCGATGCCGCCTTCCACCGGAAGAACGGATGCGAGATCAACCGCTGGCACGACATGGAACCTGTCCTTCCGAGTCCGCGTTCCTGACCAGCAAAGATTCCGGGAGCGCAAGGACCGGGCCGCCGATCCGCCGCCCCACGCACGGAAGGTGGCCTTAGACTCCTCCCGTGACATGCCGGTAGTCGTGGTCAGGGAGGAAGCTCGTCGTGAGCAGCAGGCCATCCCGAGGCGCTGCTCGCCTCGCAGCAATACTCGACGCTCTGCCGGACGCGCTGCTGCTCGTCAACGCGAACGGCACCGTCGTCAACGCGAATTCGATCGCGCTCGAGGTCATGGAGAGCCCCGGAACCGGGCTCGTCGGCCGCGGGCTACTCGACCTGCTGCCCGAGTTCGACTCCAAGCTGATCCCCGGCTCCATGCGCCGCCCCGGCGACAACGAGGACCTGCGCACCAAACCCACCCGAATGACGGCACGCCGGACCGACGGCAGCGAATTCCCCGTCGAGGTGACCAGCGCAAGCCTGGACGGCCGGGACGCCTACCGCGAGCCGCACCACTCCTACACCGGCGACGAACTGCTGATGCTCGTCGTCCGCGACCTCTCCGACACCGTCGACACCGAGGCGGAGCTGGCCCGCTCGCAGCGGCAGACCGAGATGATCCTGCGGGCCGCCGCCGAAGGCGTGGTGGGCACCGACACCGACGGCCGGGTGGTCCTGGTCAACCCGGCCGCCGCACAGATCCTCGGCTACCGGGCCACGGACCTCGGCAACCGAGAGCTGCACGGCCTGATCCAGCACTCCCGGGCGGACGGCTCCCCCTTCCCCTTCGAGGAGTCCCCGCTCGCCGACACCCTGCGCAGCGGGCGCAAGCACCGGGTGCGCGGGCAGGTGCTGTGGAACAAGGCCGGCCAGCCGGTCGCCGTGGACCTCACCACCTCGCCGGTCCGGGACGGCGAGCAGCTGGTCGGAGCGGTGATGACGTTCACCGACCGGCGGCCCTACGACGCGCTGGCCGCGCGGCACGCGCAGCTGCTGGCGGTCCTCGGCGACGCCCTGCGCGGACCGCTGGAGGAGCTGCGCGGCGAACTGGCGACCCTGGCGGCGGACGACGCGGGCCAGCTGTGGCCGGAGGCGAACCAGCTGCTGCACCACCTGGCCGCCGGGTACTCGCGGATGACCACCCTGGTCGACAACGTGCTCGGCTACCAGCGGCTGGACTCGGGCAGCGAGAAGCTCGCCAAGGAGACGGTGCTGATCGACGGGGTCGTCGCGGCCGGTGTCGACGCGGCGGTCGAGCTGATCGGGCCCGGGCGCGCCCAGTTCGCGGTGCACGCGCCGACCATCGAGGCGGAGATCGACCCGGAGCGGATCGCCGTCGCGCTCGCCCACCTGATCGCCGACGTGGCCGGGGTCGACGCCACCGGCAAAACCCCGGCGGGCAGCGGCTACACGGACTCGACGATCGTGGTGGCCGTGGCGCAGCGCGGCGATGTCGTACGCATCGAGGTGCGCGGGCCGTACGAGGGCGGGAACCCGGTCCACGAGCCGATCGTGCGGGGCATCGTGGCCGCACACGGCGGGGTGCTGCAGACCGTCGAGGTGCCGGGCGCGCCGGGCGGTGCGTACGTCCTGGAGCTGCCGCTGGGCGCGGGGGCCGGGACGGTCACCCGGCCCGATCCGGAACCCGAGGCGGAGCCCGACCCGGAGCCGGAGGCTGCGGCGGAGGGGGCGCGGGAGTCCCGTACGCCCGGAACGCAGCCGGAGCCGGGCTCCGGCCGGCGCGGGCGGCGCGGAGTCGACGCCTTCCTGGACGAGGAGGACCCGGCCCCGGCTCCGGAGTCCGGCGGGAGTGCGCTCGCGCTGCCCTCGGGGCGGCGGCGGGCGGCCGGAGCGGAACTCCAGCCCCCGGCCGGCTCCACCGGCCCGGAGCTCGCGCAGTCCCCGGTGGATCCCGCCGGGCTGGGCACCGGGCGGCGCCGCGGCCGTGACGGTGACGGGCGGGCGATGCCCGCGCTGCCGCCGGCCGAGGCCCCGGCGGCCGGGCGCCGCCGGGCGCTGGGCCCGGCCCAGCCCGCTCTCGGCCCGGTCCCGGGCACCGATTTCCCGGCGGGCACCGCGGCGCCCGGCTCCGGCACCTCCGCGGCGGACGGCACCGTCGTCGCAGCAGGCGCCCCGGCCCTCCCCGGCGGCGCTCCGGCCGCCGACGGCGAGGCGTCCGGCCTGGTGGCCCTGCCCGGCGGCGGCTTCGCCGTACCCGGCAGCCCGCACGAGGACGCTCCAGCCCCCGCGGCCGGCCCGCAGAGCGAAGCCGGCGCCATCGGCCCGCGGCCCGGCGGCGGCTTCGCCGTGGGCCCCGCCCCGCTCCCCGACCTCACGACGCCCGCGACTCCCGCGACGCCCGGGGCACCCACGTCATCCCCGGCCGGCCCGGTGGCCGCCGGAGCCGCGGCGTCCGCGCCCGGCGGGCGGCGTGGCCGCCGGGTGCTCGGGAGCCCGGAGGCGGAGGACTCCCACGAGGCCGCCGCCGAGGACACCGGACACGGCGATCACACCCCTGCCCAGGCGCACCAGCCCACCGGCCGGCGGCGCGCGCTGCCCGGCACGGGGCCCGCTCCGGCCACCGGGCCGGTCCCGCCCTCGGGACCCGCTGCCGCGCCGGGCCTGGTTCCCGCCGCCGGACCTGGCACCGCCTGGCCGGTGCCGGGCGCCCGGACCGCGCCGGAGGAGGACTCCGCCGTACCCGTGTCCGTACCGGCGGCCCGTCGGCCGAAGGACCCGGCGCAGCCCATCAGCGTCCGCACCCTCGGCCAGGGCATCAGCGTGGACCCGGGCGGCACCGCGACCGGAACGAGCCCGGCCACCGCATCCGGAGCCGAGGCGGAGGCCACCGCAGGAGCCGCCGGCGGATCGGGGCGGCGGCGCAGGCTCGCCGAGCCCGCCCCGCAGGGCCGCGCCTTCGCCATAGGGGCCCCCGAGGCCGGTGCCGCCGAGGGTCCCGAGCCGCTGGACGGCCCCGGCGGGGCCGTCGAGGTTGTCAACCGGCCCGTTCCACAGCCCGTGGACGACGAGCTGCCCCCGGAGCCGCTCGACAACCCGCGCCGGCTCCTGGTGTGGCCCGCGCCGGACGTCGCGACCACCCAGGCGCTCAGCGACCGCGGCTACCGGCCGGTGATCGTGCACTCCCGCGAGGAGGTGGACGCGCAGATCGCCGCCTTCCCCGCCGCCCTGTTCGTCGACCCGCTCACCGGGCCGATCACCCGCACCGCCCTGCAGTCGCTGCGCCAGGCCGCGGTGGCCGCCGAAGTGCCCGTCCTGGTGACGGCCGGGCTGGGGCACGCCACCCGCGAGGCGGCGTACGGCGCGGATCCGGCCGTACTCCTCAAGGCACTCGCCCCGCGCGACAGCGAGCAGCACCCCTCCCGGGTCATGCTCATCGAGGAGAAGGATGCGATCGCCGGCGCCCTCACCGCCGCCCTGGAACGGCGCGGCATGCAGGTGGGCCGGGCCGGCGCCGACACCGACGCCGTGGAACTGGCGACCCGGATGCAGCCGAACCTCGTGGTGATGGACCTGATGCAGGTCCGGCGGCGGCGGGCCGGCATCGTGGACTGGCTGCGCGCCAACGGGCAGTTGAACCGCACCCCGCTGGTCGTCTACACGGCCGGCGGCATCGACGAGGCCGAACTGCCCCGGCTGGCCTCCGGCGAGAGCGTGCTCTTCCTCGCCGAGCGGTCCACCAGCGCGGAGGTGCAGGGCCGCATCGTGGACCTGCTGGCGAAGATCGGTACGAATTAGTCACCCTGGGGCCCATGGCCACCACCGAGCACACCGAGAAGCCCGTACCCGCCGACAACGGGGAGGTGACCCTCCTCATCGCCCGGCAGGTGGAGGCGGGTCACGAGGATGCCTTCGAGACGTGGGCCCGGGGGATCCTGGAAACGGCGGCCGGCTTCCCGGACCACCTCGGGTACGGGCTGTTCCGGCCGGCGGCCGAGGGCGCGCCCTGGTTCCTGGTGCACCGGTTCCGGGACCACGCGGCGTTCCGGCGCTGGCAGGACTCTCCCGAGCGGGCACAGTGGTTCGCCAACTGCCAGGGCCACCACCACACCGAGATAGCCCGGCGGGAACTGCACGGGATGGAGACCTGGTTCGCCAAACCGGGCACGACCCGGCCCGCGCCCCCGCGGTGGAAGATGGCGATCAGCTCGGGGCTGGCCATCTTCCCGATCTCGCTGGCGGGGAACGCGCTGCTCGGGCCGTACCTGGTGGATCTGCACCTCGTCCTGCGGACCGCGGCCTTCGCCGTGGTCTTCAGCACGCTGATGACCTATGTGGCGATGCCCGCGGTCAGCAGGCTGCTGAGGGGCTGGCTCAGCCCAGCGTCGTGACCTCCAGCGCCCCGTCCGCGTACTGCTTGCGGATCACCTTCTTGTCGAACTTGCCGACGCTCGTCTTCGGCACCGCGTCGATGACGGTCCAGCGCTCCGGCAGCTGCCACTTGGCGATCGTCTCGCCGAGGAAGGCCCGCAGGGCGTCGTAGTCGACGGAGGCCCCCGGCTTCAGGACGACGGTGGCCAGTGGCCGCTCGCCCCATTTCTCGTCGGGGACGGCCACCACGGCCGCTTCCGCAACATCGGGGTGGGCCATCAGCGCGTTCTCGAGCTCCACGCTGGAGATCCACTCGCCGCCGGACTTGATCACGTCCTTGGCCCGGTCGGTCAGGGTCAGGTAGCCGTCCGCGCCGATCACGCCGACATCGCCGGTCTTGAGCCAGCCGTCGGCGCTGAACTTGTCCTCGGGGCGCAGCGGTTCGGCGCCGACCCCGTTGTAGTAGGCGGCTGCGATCCAGTTGCCGCGGACCTCCAGCTCGCCCGCCGATGCCCCGTCCCAGGGCAGGACGTCCCCGCCCGGCCCGATCAGCCGCGCCTCGACACCGGCCGGGAAGCGGCCCTGGGTGAGCCGGTAGGGCCATTCCTCCTCGGCGGTGAGCCCGGCCGGCGGGTGGGCCATGGTGCCCAGGGGGGAGGTCTCGGTCATGCCCCAGGCGTGGCAGAGCCGGACGCCCAGCCTGTCGTACGCCTCCATCAGCGCGGGCGGGCAGGCGGAGCCGCCGATGGTGACCTGCTTCATCGAGGACAGATCACGCGGGTTGGCGGTGACCTCGGCGAGCAGGCCCTGCCAGATGGTGGGGACGGCGGCTGCGTGCGAGGGCTTCTCCCGCTCGATCATCTCGGCGAGCGGGCCGGGCTGCAGGAACCGGTCCGGCATCAGCATGTTGACACCGGTCATGAAGGTCGCGTGCGGCAGGCCCCATGCGTTGACGTGGAACTGCGGGACCACGACCAGGGTGGTGTCCCGGCCGGTCAGACCCATCGACTCGGTCATGTTCACCTGCATGGAGTGCAGGTAGATGGAGCGGTGGGAGTAGACCACGCCCTTGGGGTCGCCGGTGGTGCCGGAGGTGTAGCACATGGCGGCGGCCTGGCGCTCGTCCAGCTCCGGCCACGGATAGGCGGTCGGGCGGCCCGCGATCAGGTCCTCGTAGTCGTGTACCCGGACGGGCAGCGCTTCGAGGCCGGAGCGGTCGCCGGGGCCGGAGACGACCACGTGCTCCACGGTCGGCAGGTGCGGGAGCAGCGGCACCAGCAGCGGCAGCAGGCTGCCGTTGACCAGGACCACCCGGTCGGCGGCGTGGTTCACGATGAAGACGAGCTGCTCGGGGGGCAGCCGGAGGTTCAGGGTGTGCAGGACCGCGCCCATGGACGGGATCGCGAAGTAGGCCTCGACATGCTCGGCGTTGTTCCACATGAGGGTGGCGACCCGCTCGTCCTGCCGGACGCCGAGCTCATCGCGCAGGGCGTGGGCGAGCCGGTGAGTACGGGTGCCGATCTCGGCGAAGCTGCGGCGCTGCGGCTCGGGCTCGCCGGTCCAGGTGCTGACCTGGGAACTTCCGTGGATCGTCATGCCGTGCTGCAGTATGCGGCTGACGAGCAGTGGTACGTCCTGCATGGTGCTCAGCAAAGCGTCCTCCCGGGGGCGCTGCGACTCTGCGGCGGCTCGGCCTGGTTCCTGCCGATTCTGCGCACGTACCGGTCGGCATGTCACTACCCGGGAGTACAAACGGGTGCACGAAAGCATGTGTGGTTCTGTGCACAGCGAGGGAGCTCGCGCAGCGGGCACCGCGCACTGGCGGCGCAGTGGCGGGGCAGTGTTTCACGTGAAACACGGTCCGGCCGGGGCAGGTCAGGAGGCCGGGCAGAGCTCCGGGCTGAGTTCGGGGTCCTGGCGGAGCTTGCCGAGGGCGCGGGAGACGGCGCTCTTGACGGTGCCGACCGAGACGCCGAGCAGCTCGGCGGTCTGGGCCTCGCTGAGGTCCTCGTAGTACCGGAGGACGACCATGGCCCGCTGCCGGTCGGGCAGCCGGGTCACGGCCCGCCACATGGCATCGCGCAGCGCCTGGATCTCGGCGGGGTCGGCGGCCGGCGGCGCCTCGGTCTCGGGGAGTTCCTCACAGGCGAACTCGTCGACCTTGCGCTTGCGCCACTGGGAGGTACGGGTGTTGACCAGGGCCCGGCGGACGTAGCCGTCGAGGGCCCGGTGGTCCTCGATGCGGTCCCAGGCGACATAGGTCTTGGCGAGCGCCGTCTGCAGCAGGTCCTCGGCATCGCAGGGGTTGGCGGTGAGGGAGCGCGCGGTGCGCATGAGAACGGGCCCACGCGTCCGTACGTACGACGAGAACGACGGATAGGTCGGGCGCATCGACGGGAGTGAGGCATCCGTGCACACAGGCGTGGTCATGGCTCCACGCTAGGAGGGCGGGTGCCCCCTCGGGATCGGCCCCAGGTGCCGAAGCAGGGTCCCCCTCAGGTTGTAGGGGTGGGGCCGGCCCGACCTCCTGAAGGTGGAGGAGCCGGCCCCCGCCATTAGCCGATGGTCGTTTCCGCGCCCAGGATCAGGCCGGAAGTCGGCACCCCGGTACCCGCGGTCACCAATACGTGCCCGGCTCCGGCGACCTGGTTGACGGAGCTGCCGCGCAGTTGGCGGACGGCTTCGGCGATGCCGTTCATACCGTGCAGATAGGCCTCGCCGAGCTGGCCGCCATGGGTGTTGAGCGGCAGCTCCCCGGCTGCGGTGAACCCGGCGGCCTCGCCGGGCTTGCAGAAGCCGAACTCCTCCAGCTGCATGAGTACGAAGGGGGTGAAGTGGTCGTAGAGGATGCCGACGTCGATGTCCGACGGGCGCAGCCCGGAGGTCCGCCACAGCTGCCGGGCCACCACGCCCATCTCGGCCAGGCCGGTGAGGTCGTCCCGGTAGAAGGAGGTCATGCCCTCCTGGCGGCGGCCCGCGCCCTGCGCCGCGGCCGTGATCACGGCGGGCGGGTGCCGCAGGTCCCGGGCCCGTTCGGTCGAGGTCACGACGATGGCCTGGCCGCCGTCGGTCTCCTGGCAGCAGTCCAGGAGGCGGAGCGGCTCGACGATCCAGCGCGAGGCGGCGTGGTCGGCGAGGGTGATGGGCTTGCCGTGGAAGTAGGCGGCGGGATTGTTCGCGGCGTGCCGCCGGCCGGTGACCGCCACATGGCCGAAGGCCTCCGGGGTCAGCCCGAAGGCGTGCAGGTACCGCTGGGCGGTCATGGCCACCCACGAGGCGGGGGTGAGCAGTCCCCAGGGCAGGGACCAGCCGAGGGCGGCGCCCTCCGCCGAGGGCTCGCGCTGCTGGACACCGGAGCCGAAGCGGCGCCCGGAACGCTCGTTGAAGGCGCGGTAGCAGACCACAACCTCGGCCACCCCGGTGGCGACGGCGAGCGCAGCCTGCTGGACGGTGGCGCAGGCTGCGCCGCCGCCGTAGTGGATCCGGGAGAAGAAGGAGAGCTCCCCGATCCCGGCCGCCTGGGCGACGGTGATCTCGGGGCTGGTGTCCATGGTGAAGGTGACCATGCCGTCCACGTCGGCGGGGGTGAGCCCGGCGTCGTCGAGGGCGGCGTGGACGGCCTCGACGGCCAGCTTCAGTTCGCTGCGGCCGGAGTTCTTGGAGAACTCGGTGGCACCGATGCCGGCGATGGCGGCCCGGCCGCCGAGCAGATCGCGGCTGCGCACGCTCATGCCGGCACCTCCGCCGTGACCGTGCCCGTCACGTGGTGGCCGATGCCGTTGGCGCCGACCACCCGGATCTCCACGCTGTCCCCGTCCACGGCCGTGACCGTCCCGGTGAGGACCATGGTGTCGCCGGGGTAGTTGGGCGCGCCGAGGCGGATCGCCACCCTGCGGAGGACGGCGCGCGGCCCGAGGTGGTCGGTGACGTACCGGCCGACCAGCCCGTTGGTGGTGAGGATGTTCATGAAGATGTCGGGGGAGCCCTTCTGCCGGGCGAGTTCCGCATCGTGGTGGACGTCCTGGTAGTCGCGGGAGGCGAGCGCGCCGGCGACGATCAGGGTGCGGGTGACGGGGATCTCCAGCGGCGGCAGGGTGTCGCCGATGTTCATGCCTGCTCCTTTGCCAGTACGGCGCCGAGCTCGGCCAGCAGCTCCGCCCCGCAGCCCAGGTACGCGTCGAGTTGCCGCCCCCACAGGAAGTGCCGGTGGACGGGATGGTCGAGGTCGGCCCCCGTTCCGCCGTGCAGGTGCTGGCCGGCGTGCACGACCCGGGTGCCCGCCTCGGCGGCCCACCAGGCCGCGGTCAGGGCCTGTTCGGCCGCGGTCAGGCCTTCGTCGATGCGCCAGGCGGCCTCGTAGGCGGTGACCCGGATCGCCTCGGTGTCCATGTGGGCGTCGGCGGCGCGCAGCATCACGCCCTGGTGGGTGGAGAGCGGACGGCCGAACTGTTCTCGGGTGGAGGTGTGGGCGACGGCACGGGCCAGCGAGCCGGCGCAGACCCCCGCCTGGAGTCCGGCGAAGGCCGTCCGGGCGGCTGCCAGGACGGCCTCGTACGCCGCCCCCTCGTCCGGGGCGCCCAGGGGCTCGGCCTCGGCGCCGGACAGGGTCAGCCGGCCGGCCGCCCAGGGGGCGGTGGTCTCCACGGCTGCGGTCTGCACGCCGGGGGCGTCCGTCCGTACCAGCCACAGGGCCCGGCGGTCGTCCGGGACCAGCACATGGGTGGCGTCACGGAGCCAGGGCACGGCGGGCAGCACTCCGGTGAGGCGCCCGGCGTCGGGGGTGACCCGGCTCCGGGCCGGGAAGGCGCCGGTGGCCACCGCCGATCCCTCGGCGAGGGCGGGCAGCAGCCGGGCCCGCTGCTCCTCGGTGCCGTGGGCGGCGACCGGCCGGATGCCGTACACGCAGGTGGCGGCGAGCGGCACCTGGGCGGTGGTACGGCCCTGTTCCTCCAGCAGCAGCACCAGCCCGAGCAGGCCGATGTCGAGGGATGCCGCGACCAGTCCGGCGGTGCTGAGGGCCTTCCACAGCTCGGTGTCCGTGCCGGTACCGGCGGCGGTGAGCCGCTCGTGGGTGGAGAGGTCGCGGAAGATCCGGGCGGCGAGTCCGGCCGCCGCCGTCTGCTCCTCGGTGGGGTGGAAGTCCATCAGGCCTCGCTCCCGCGGAAGACGGGGAGTTCGAGGTCGTCATCGACGCGGAGGAACTCCAGCTGGACGGGCATGCCGATGCGCACCTTGTCGTAGGGGACTCCGGTGATGTTGCTGATCATCCGGACGCCTTCGGCGAGTTCGACGAGGGCGACGGCATAGGGCGGATCGAAGGCCGGGAACGGCGGATGGTGCATGACCACGTACGAGAAGACGGTGCCGGCGCCGGAGGCCTCGACGGTGTCCCAGTCGGGGCTCGCGCAGTGGTTGCAGCCCGGCAGCCAGGGGAAGCGGAGGGCCGCGCAGGCGGTGCAGCGCTGGATGAGGAGCCGGTGCCGGCGGACGCCCTCCCAGAACCCCTGGTTGTCCCGGTTGATCACGGGGCGGGGGCGGAGCGGCTTCGGGTCGCCCTGCTCGCCCTGGGGTTCCGGCCGGGCGGCGGGGGCGTACTTGAGGATCCGGAACCGGTGGGTTCCGGCGAGTTCGCCGTTGGCGCGGACGTCCGTCCGGGTGGTCACGAAGTGGCCGGTGCCGAGCTTGGTGGTCTTGCGGGGGGAGACGGATTCGATGACGGCGTCGAAGGTGACGGTGTCGCCGGGGCGCAGCGGCCGGAGGTATTCCTGCTCGCAGTCGGTGGCGACCACGGAGGTGCAGCCGGCGCCGTCGAGGAGGGCGAAGAGTTCGTCCTGGGCGGTGGACCGGCCGGCGCCGTTGGAGTGGCCGGAGAGACCGCCCATCGTCCAGGCCTGGAGCATGGTGGGCGGGGCGATCGCGTCCGGGCCGGTGTAGGCGGCGTTGGTGTCCCCCATCGCCTCGCACCAGTGGCGGATCATGGGCTGGTTGACCGGGTCCCTGCCCTGGGCCGCGGTCGCGGCGGGCCGCCCCTCGAAGGCCTTCAGCCGGGCGTACAGCTCGTCCTCGGTCACCGCTTGCGCCCCTTCATGCCGAGCCGCATCATCGCGACGATCTCCCGCTGGACCTCGCTGACCCCGCCGCCGAAGGTGTTGATCTGGGCGGCCCGGTTCAGCCGCTCCAGTTCGCCGCCGCGGAATCCGGCCGGGCCCCGGACCAGGGCGTCCTCCCCGACGATCTGCTGGCAGATCCGGTACGCCTCGACGGTGGTCTCGGTGCCGAGGAACTTGACGCCGCTGGCGTCCCCGGGGGCCAGGGCGCCGGCGCCCACGTCCTGGACCAGCCGCCAGTTGAGCAGTCGTACCGCAGCCAGCCGGGCGTGCGCCTCGGCGAGCAGGGACTGCACCCAGGGGCGGTCGGCGGGGCGCTCACCGGTGTCCGGGTCGGGGGTGCGGGCGTGGCTGAGGGCCTCGGCGTAGAAGTCCTCGGCCTGCATGCCGATGGCGGCGAGGGCGACGCGCTCGTGGTTGAGCTGGTTGGTGATCAGGCCCCAGCCGCCGTGCTCGGGGCCGACCAGGTTGCCGGCGGGCACCCGGACGGCGTCGTAGTAGGTGGCGGTGGTGGTCAGGCCGCCGACGGTGTCGATGGGGGTCCAGGAGAACCCGGGGTCGTCGGTGGGGACCAGGATGATGGAGATGCCCCGGTGTTTGGGGGCTTCGGGGTCGGTGCGGCAGGCCAGCCAGATCCAGTCGGCGTTCTGGGCGTTCGAGGTGAAGATCTTCTGTCCGTCGACCACCCAGTCCGCGCCCTCGCGGACGGCCCTGGTGCGGAGGGCGGCGAGATCGGTGCCGGCCTCGGGCTCGGAGTAGCCGATGGCGAAGATCAGCTCGCCCTTGAGGATGCGGGGGAGGAAGAAGTCCTTCTGTTCCGGGGTGCCGTACTTCATCAGGGTCGGGCCGACGGTGTTCAGGGTGACCATGGAGACGGGGGCACCCGCCCGGTAGGCCTCGTCGAAGAAGACGAACTGTTCGTCCGGCCCGCGGCCCTGGCCGCCGTACTCCGTGGGCCAGCCGAGGCCGAGCAGGCCGTCGGCGCCGATGCGGCGCAGCAGCTCCCGCTGTCCGGCGGGGTCCTGCGGCGGCCCGTCGGGCATCACCTGCCGGAAATAGGCCCGCAGTTCGGCACGGAGCCGCACCTGGTCTTCGGTCGGGGCGAGGTGCACGGTGCTGGCCTCCCGGCATCGCGTCGTCGAATGGATCTGACTGTCCGTCAGATCCATCCCGGATGTCAAGGTCGGGAGCACAGACCGGAAAAACGCCGGAGCGCCTGCGCTACCGGACCCCAGCCGGTCCGGTCGCGCAGGCGCCCATGGCACTGGGAAGGGGGGACTACAGCCAGGGGTGGAAGTTCACCGCCACGTTGGTGTTCGACTGGTCGAGGGCCGTGAAGGCCGAGCCGTTGACCTGCGCACTGTTGTTCTGATTGGACGCACCGGAGCCGGTGGCAACCTGCTGCGTGGTGGCGGAATTGCCGAAGTTGTCACCGCCGACCCCACTGCCGATGATGCCGGCGACGCTCGCATTCGATCCGTCGTTCGCGAACGAGCCGACGTCGGCCTGGGCAACCCCGCCGAAGAGGGCGACGGCGAGGGGAAGAGCGGCGACAGCTGCGATAACACGGGCGGTACGGATGCTTGCCATGTCTGAATCCTCCAGAGACGCGAAGTGAGAGCAATTCCAAGGCAGTTGGCCGACCGCCTCGGTCGTGTGGTGACGACGTCGCGAGACCAGAGTTGCCCACCGAATCCCCTGCGAACCACCCCCGAGGGCCCGATTCCCCCGCAAGCATGAGCAACATCGGATAAACCTCATTCGCGCCCCCAGCGTCCCAGGTCAGAGCCCCTGTCACTGCTGAAACCCCTGCCGCACAACGGACGAAGCGTTCCGGCAATCCCACTGGTCCCGGGCATGCCGAAAAGGGCCGCGACCACACGGGAAACCACCGTCTCCCGGGTCTGCGACCCTGCAATCCCAAGCTTCACGCCCCCCGCACGCCCCCAGCGCACACCGGGGCACACCGGGGCACCCACTCCACCCCGAGCCCCACTGCCGCTACTACCGCCGCTGCCGCTGCTGCCGCTGCCGCCGCCGCCGCTATGCGGCCAGCACCATGTCCTCGGCCCCGCCATCCCCGGACGCGGGCCGGTACGAGGCCCGGTACGCGGCCCCGGCCAGGGCGGCGGCTGTGGTCGACGGGCGGACCGAAGGGGAGGAACCGTGCACCTCAGCCCGGATCCGCTGCGCAAGGGTGGGCGGGAGGGCACGGCCACGCAGCATGGCCCGCCAGCTGCGCCGGGACGGTCGGGCGGCCCGGTCACCCGCCGGGCCGGCAGGGAATCCGGCCCCTGCGGCAACCGGGGCGACGGGGACGACCGGCGTGACCGGGGCAACCGGGGCAACCGGGGCGACCGGAGCCACCGGCGTGACCGGCGCAGGCCCGGCGGGAGCCGCGGCAGCCGCCGCCCTGCCCCCCAGACCGAGGGAGGTGAAGAACGCCACGAGTGCGGCAAGAACGGCGGTGACGGCGCTCCGGATCGACGCAACCTTGCTGGTGGCAGCCATGACGGCCCCTCACTTCCCGATGTTCCGACGGGCGGATCTGCATACATTCGCCATGATGCGGACGCAACCGCAGCACCGGCCCGACGCGCGCCGATCTTCCGACAAACACCACCCGCCCGGAGCATCGCCCCCACCGACCCCCGGACACGCCACAGGGGGTGCCACCGGATCGGTGACACCCCCTGTGAGCCGGGCCGCAGGGCCCGCAGTGCGGTGGGTGTGGGATTTGAACCCACGGTGACTCGCGCCACGACGGTTTTCAAGACCGTTCCCTTAGGCCGCTCGGGCAACCCACCTGGCCGGTACAGAGTACCGGGCGGCGAGGGGTGGGCGGGGCGGTCGCGGGAGGTGCTGGGGGCGGGTCAGGCGGTCTGGGCCTTGTCGTAGGCGGCCTTCGCCTCGTTGCCGAGGTACGGGCCGTACATCCGGTTCGGCAGGAAGGTGTAGCCGAAGCTGTTCACCGACACCTGGGTGCCGAGGCCGGTGGCCTCGTTGAAGTCCTGGAACCACGGGCCGCCGCTGGAGCCGCCGGTCATGTTGCAGGCCAGGCTGTGGTCCTTGGTCAGCAGGAAGTCCTTGCCGCTGTTGCCGCTGCAGTAGACCAGCTTGGTGCCGTCGTACGGGGCGGCGGCCGGGAAGCCGAAGGAGTACATCCGCTTGTTGTAGCCGCCGTTGAACAGCACGCCCTGGGCGCCGACCACCTGGCTGAGCTTCTGCCCGTTCAGCGGAGCCACCACCGCGTAGCCCACGTCGTGGTTCATGTCCTCGCTCGCCGCCCACTGGTCGGTGGCAAAGGTCTTGGTCGCCGACCACTGGCCGTACGGCGCGCTGCCGTTGTTGTACGCCGGCACGAACACCCAGTTGGTGTGCCAGGAGCCCTGGTACTTCACGCAGTGGCCGGCCGTGATGACCGTGCTGCCGTTGACGCCGGTGATCGAGTCGCCGGAGCAGGAGGCCGTGCGGTTGCCCAGGGTGAAGAACACCCGGCCGGAGGTCCTCACCACCGCGCCGCCGCCCGTCCAGGCGCCCCCGGCCTGCGGGAACGCGGTGGGGGAGGCGGCTGCGGTCGGGGCTATCCGGGTGGGGGCGGGGGAGGTGGAGACCTCCAGCCGGCCTGCCCCGGGGGCCGCCGTCACATCGAGCGGGGTCGCGGAGCGCATCCGCTCGGCGGTCCAGAAGCCCGGGGTGTGCTGCTGCCGGAACGATGCGGAGGTGTCGGACGCGGAGGTGCCGGACGCGGCGGCCGAGGGGGTGGCGGCCGTCAGGGCTCCTGCGATCAGGGTGGCCGCGGCCATCAGGACCGAAGCGGCCGTGCGATTGCGATTCACGCATGACTCCTTCTGCCGTGCCCCGGGCCGGTCGGGCCCGGGCAGGGTGGGGGTGAAGTGCTGTCGGTGCGGATCGGTTTCGGGGGCAGAGTGGCACGGAGGGAGAGGATTGTCAGGTACTCGCCAGAACGTTCGGTCGGTTCCGGCCAGGATTGGCCGACATCCACCCGCCTCCCGCACCCTCCGCCCGCACCGCCCCGGCCCGGCCCGGCCGCCGTCATACGGTCAGCAGCACGCCCGCGTACGACACCCCGGCCACCACCACCCAGGCCCCCAGCCCCAGCAGCGCGGCCCGCCCGCCGGTGCGGGCCAGCGAGGGCAGGTGCACCGCGCTTCCCAGGCCGAACAGCGCCGCCGCCAGCAGCCCCTCCTGAGCCGTCCGCGACCACTCCAGAGCCGCCTCCGGCACCAGACCGGTGGTGCGCAGCGCCACCGCCACCAGGAAGCCCGCCACGAACAGCGGCACCGGCGCCGGCCGGCGCCCCGAAGCCGTCCGCTCCCCGCGCCGCCTGGCCCGCAGGGCAAAGGCCACCGCGGCCACCAGCGGCGCCAGCAACGCCACCCGCATCAGCTTGACCAGAACCGCCTCACCGAGGGCCGCCGGGCCGGCGGTCTGCGCCGTCGCCACCACCTGGCCCACATCGTGCACGCTCGCCCCCACCCAGCGGCCGAAGCCGGGATCGGTCAGGCCCAACGGGCCCTGGAGCAGCGGGAGAACGGCGATGGCCAGGGTCCCGCACAGGGTCACCAGCGCCACCGAGGAGGCCACGTCCTCCTCGTCGCTGCCGGACACCTGGCTCACCGCACCGATCGCCGAGGCCCCGCAGATCGAGTAGCCGGTGGCGATCAACAACGGCTGGTCCCCGCGCAAGCCGAGCCTGCGGCCCAGCCAGAGGGTGCCCAGGAAGGTCACGGCCACCACGGCGAGCACCATGGCCACGGCCGCCCAGCCCAGCCGGAGCACCTCCTTCAGGCCCAGGCCCAGCCCCAGCAGCACGATCCCGATCCGCATCAGCCGCCGCCCCGCCAGCGACAGCCCCGGGCGGGCGGGGCCGCGTACGAAGGTCCGTACCCGGGGCAGATGGGCGGCTGCGATGCCCAGCACCACCGAGGCGGTCAGCAGCGGTACCGCCGGCAGCAGCCGGTGCACACCCCAGGCCAGCAGCGCACCGGCGGCCGCGGTGGCCAACCCGGGCCAGGAGGTGGGTGTTTCACGTGAAACATGCCGAACGGCCCCACCCTGCGGCCGGTTGAGGAGTGCCATCACTCGGCGGGGAGCGTGTACACGCGGCGGATGCTGGTGCCCAGCCGGGAGACGTCAGCACCGTAGATGTGGATCGATATCGCCTTTGTCCGGCAGGAGTTGCGCACCCGGTGGATGTCGCCGGGCGGGGCGAAACCGCACACCTCGCCGGGCCCGTTGACCACCTCCTCGGTGGGCACCAGTCGCGCCACACCATCGGAACCCGGGGCCAGCCGGAACCGCCGCTCGCTCTCCTCGCCCCGGTACACCCCGGCCACGCACCATGCGACGTGATCGTGGATACAGGTCTCCTGCCCGGGCAGCCACACCAGGGCGACCACGGAGAATCCGCCGTCCGGCTCGGCATGCAGGATGTGCTGCCGGTAGCGGTCCGGGTCGCCCTCCTGCTGGGCCTGGGTGAGCAGGTCCGGCTCCCCCAGGTGCGGGGCAAGGAGTTCGCCGACCAGGTAGGCGGTCAGGTCCGGGGCGAGCCCCCGGTCGACGACCGTACGGATCTCACGGACGAGGGCGGCCATCCTCGCGGTGGTGCGGGCCGGCAGGGTCGTGGTCATAGGCGCAGCGTCCGCCGGACCATCCATCACGTCCAACGACAGTTTCGACCCGGAAACCCAACCGCAGCTTATGGATCGAGAACCGCTTCAGCAGCCGATGCGATTGGCCGCCGCCCGCTTGAGCTTCTCCAGCACCACCGCTGTCGCCGGGATCCGGAGGTGGTCGCGGTAGACGTACGCGGAGATATGGCGGCGAGCGGCCGGCTGGAGGGCCCGCCCGCACACCCGGTTCAGCGCCAGCGAGGGCAGGACCAGGGCCGGCATCATCGCCACTCCCAGGCCCTGCGCGACCAGGCTCTGCACCACCAGGTTGTCATCGGTGGCGAACCGGATGTCGGGGACGAAACCCAGCTCCGCGCACTCGTGCAGCAGATTGGCCCGGCATCGCGGGCAGCCCGCGATCCACTGCTCCTCGGCAAGGTCGGCCAGGTTCACGGCCCGGCGGCGGGCCAGCGGATGACCGTTGGGCAGCAGTACGGTCAGCTGGTCCTCCAGCAGCCTGACCTCGGCGACTCCTTCGGGGATCTCCTCGTGCAGCCCGGGGTAGGTGAACGCCAGGGTGATGTCGCAGTCTCCGCGCTGCAGCCGGAGCAGCGACTCCGGAGGCTCCCCCTCCAGCAGCTCGACCTGTACCCCGGGATGGTCCTTGGCCAGGCCGGCGAGGGCCTCCGGAACCAGGGTGACGTTGGCGCTGGGGAATCCGCACAGCCGGACCCGGCCGGTACGCAGCCGGGCGTACGCCTTCATCTGCTGCTGGGCGGCGGACAGGCCGGCCAGGATCTGCTCCGCATGCCGGGCCAGGGACTCACCGGCCTCGGTGAGCTGCATCTTCCGGCCCACGCGGGTGAACAGCGGGGTGCCGACGGCCCGTTCGAGGGCCTTCATCTGCTGGGTGATCGCGGGCTGGGTGTACCCCAGGACACGGGCCGCCGCCGAGTAGGAACCGGAGACCACCACTTCATGGAATGTCCGTATGTGCCGGGAGTCGAACACGTGCGAAGCATAAGCGGACATTGGGAGGGGCCGTAGGCGCATTCGCGCCGACGGCCCCTCGCCAACAGGACAGCCCGGCTGCCTGGTTGCCCGGCTACCTGGCCCGCTACTTGTCCCCGACCCGCGAGCCGAGGGTGATGTCCACCGTGGCCGGCTTCCCGTCGCGCAGGTAGGTCAGCTTCAGGGTCTCGCCCGGCTTGTGGGTCCAGATCTCGCTGATCAGCGTGGGGCCGCTGTCGATCTGCTTGTCGCCGAGCTGGGTGATCACGTCACCGGGCTTGAGACCCGCCTTGCCGGCCGGACCGCTCGGGTCCACGAGCTCGTTGGGGGTGCCGCCCTTCGTGGAGATCGTGGCACCGTCGGTCTTGGCCTGGAGGTCCACCGAGACCCCGATCACCGGGTAGACCGGCTTGCCGGTCTTGATCAGCTGATCGGCGACGGTCTTGGCCTGGTTGATCGGGATGGCGAAGCCGAGGCCAATCGAGCCGGCCTGGCCGCCGCCGAAGCCGCCGTTGCCCGCCGACTGGATCGCCGAGTTGATGCCGATGACCGCGCCGCGGCCGTCGAGCAGCGGGCCGCCGGAGTTGCCCGGGTTGATCGAGGCGTCGGTCTGCAGGGCGCTCATGTACGAGTTCTTGTTGCTGGAGCCGTCGCCGGAGGCCACCGGACGGTTCTTGGCACTGACGATTCCGGTGGTGACCGTGTTCGACAGGCCGAAGGGAGCCCCGATCGCGATGGTCGGGTCGCCGACGGCGACCCGGTCGGAATCACCCAGCGCCAGCGGTGCCAGGCCGGCCGGCGGGGTCTTCAGCTTCAGCACGGCCACGTCGTAGCCCTGGGCCCGGCCGACGACCTCGGCGTCGTACTTCTTCCCGTTGGAGAAGGTCGCGGAAAGCTTTCCGCCGTTGGCGGCGGAGGCCACCACGTGGTTGTTGGTGAGGATGTGGCCCTGCTGGTCGTAGACGAACCCGGTGCCCGTGCCGCCCTCGCCGTCACCGCCCTGGGCCTGGATCGTCACGACGCTGGGCAGCGCCTTCGCGGCCAGGCCCGCGATGGAGCCCGGCTCGCGCTTGAGGTCCTTGGGGGTGACGCCGGCGCTGACGGTGGTCGAGCCGGAGCCGTTGTCCCCGCGCTCGGCGGCCCAGTACCCGATGCCGCCGCCGATACCGCCGGCGAGCAGGGCGGCCACCAGGACGCCCGCGATCAGGCCGCCCTTGCCCTTGGGCTTGGCCGGCGGGGTGCCGTCGGTGGTCAGGGGGGTAGCCCAGACTCCGCCGCCACCGCCGTGACCGTGGCCGCCGGGCACACCGTACGCCGGGACCGTGGGCGGGGGCGGCGGCCAGCCCTCCGCACCGTGGGCGGCAGGAACCGGGGCCGGAGCCGGCGGCGGAGCGCCGTACCCGGCCGGAGCGGGGGCCTGGGCCGGCGGGGTGGGCGGCAGCTGCTGGGTCGGCGGCTCCGCCGGGGCAGGGGCAACCGGGGCCGGGGCGGGAGCCTGCACCGGGGCCGGAGCCTGCGCCGGAGCAGGCGCGGCGGGCGCCGGAGCCGGGGCCGGCGGCGGCGTGGTCGGCGGGACGGCGTCACTCGCGGGTGTGGGAGCGGCCACCGGCACGGGAGGTTCGGACGGGGCCGCGGGGGGCGTCGGGGCCGCGGTGCCCTCGTTCTCGGTGCTCACAGCGCTCTCTCCTCGTCGCATACGGCTTATCGGATATCGGCAGACAACGGATATCGGTCCGACTGAACGTTCGACCGGCCGTACAAGTTCCTGGGCAAAGCCTTTCCCATGTCCTGTCAGAGCACTGTAAGCCGGACCTGTGCGTTGTCGCCCAGCCCGGCACGCCCGGCCCCTGCGGTGGCACCATGACCCGGTGACCCACGCAACGCCGCGCCCCATCCAGGTCGTCGCCCACCGCGGAGCCTCGGAGGACGCCCCCGAGCACACTCTGGCCGCCTACCGAAAGGCCATCGAGGACGGCGCCGACGCCCTCGAATGCGATGTGCGGCTCACCGCCGACGGCCACCTGGTCCTGGTCCACGACCGGCGGGTGAACCGCACCTCCAACGGCCGCGGCGCGGTCTCCGCCCTGGAGCTGGCCGATCTCGCCGCACTCGACTTCGGCTCGTGGAAGGACCGCGAGGAGTCGCCCGACTGGGACCCGGACCCCGACCGTACCTCCGTACTGACCCTGGAGCGCCTGCTGGAGCTGGCCTCGGACGCGGGCCGGCCGGTGGAACTGGCCATCGAGACGAAGCACCCGACCCGCTGGGCCGGACAGGTGGAGGAGCGCCTGCTCTTCCTGCTCAAGCGGTTCGGGCTGGACTCCCCGCCGGCCGAGGGTCCGCATCCGGTCCGGATCATGAGTTTCTCTGCGCGTTCCCTGCACCGGGTGCAGGCCGCCGCCCCCACCATCCCGACCGTGTACCTGATGCAGTTCATCTCGCCGCGCATGCGGGACGGGCGGCTGCCGGCCGGAGTGCAGATCGCCGGGCCGGGCATCCGGATCGTCCGGAATCATCCCGGCTACATCCGCAAGCTTCAGGCCTCCGGGCACTCCGTCCATGTATGGACCGTAAATGAGCCAGAAGATGTTCAGCTCTGCGCTGATCTGGGTGTAGAAGCGATCATCACGAACAGGCCACGCCAAGTTCTGTCCCAACTCGGGCGCTGACGTCCCCTTTGCCCCTCCCGCCACAGGGCCCCCGACCATCACAGGGTGTGCTCCGGCGCATCCGTTCCGCATTCAATGGTCATGAATGCGTCAGAGGCCCCCGCTCCGGCGGTTTCCGGTCCAGGCCATCGGGGCATCCAGACCATGGCGTGGGACTAAGGAGGTTCCGGGGGTGGCGTTGGTGGTGGCACAGGAGGTGCCCACGTCGTCGTGCATGGCCGTACCCCATGGTCCTGCGGGCGTGGGTGAGGCAAGACACCGCATGCGTGAGCAATTGCGCATCAGCGGAGTGTCCGAATCGGTCGTGGACGACGCCGTTCTGATCCTTTCCGAGCTGCTCAGCAATGCCTGCCGGCACGGCAGGCCACTGGGCACCCAGGAGATCGGAGACGGAGACATACGCGCCGCATGGCGCGTGGACCAAGCGGGCCGGCTGACGGTCGAGGTGACGGACGGAGGCGGGCCCACCCGTCCTGTTCCGGCCACGCCCTCGGTCACCGCGCGAGGCGGCCGGGGGCTGAACATCATCAGCGCCCTCGCCCAGGACTGGGGTGTCCGCGACGGAGCCGCGGGCGAGGTCACCGTGTGGGTGATCGTTGCAGCGGGAGCCCGCCACGACGATTTCGCTACGCGCGTTGCACCGCCTGCGATCGACTTCACGGCCCCCTTCGACGATCTGGAGCTACCCGAGATCCCCTGAGGTCCGTGCGGATCCCCGAGATCCAACGGGAACAGACGGGAACAGACGGGAACAGACGGGAACCGCCGAACGGCCGTACCCGGGAGTGCACGCCGACCGTGCTTCCGGCAGGGCCCCGGTTCGGCGGTGCGGGCAGCGCGAGCGACTAGGCTCGCGCCGTCACGTACCGCCGCAACCGGGAGACACCGACCATGGCCAAGAAGCGCCCCGCAGCAACGACTGCCAAGCCGCAGCTCAAGGACGGGGAGATCCCGGTGGTGGGCGCCCGCGAGCCCTGCCCCTGCGGATCCGGGCGCCGCTACAAGGCCTGCCACGGCCGGGCCGCCGCGCACGCCGGCACCGAGCTGGTGCAGCGCCCGTTCGAGGGGCTGCCCGGCGAGTGCGACTGGGTGGCGCTGCGCGAGCTGGTGCCCGCCGCCACCGTGGAGCTCTCCCTCAAGGGCGGCCTGCCCGCTGGCGTACCGTCGGTGACGCTGGTGACCGTACTGCCGATGGCCTGGCCGGCACTGCGCCGCGAGGACGGCTCCGTCCTGCTCGGCCTGCAGAACGACACGTCCACCGGAGACCTCGCCCGGGACATGGCCGACACGCTGGAGCGCGCCCTCGCCGCCGAGCCGGGCACCCCGGTGCCGGCCCGCAAGGTGCCGGCCGACGGTCCGCGACTTCAGGATCTCCTCGATGTGGACGGCGGTTTCGAGCCGGTTGTGCACAGCGGGTTCGAATTCTGGATTCCGGATGCGGAGAGCGCCCAGAACGCCTCTCCGGAGATCGCCGCCTCCCTGGAACGCGCCAACGCGGCGGCCATCCCGACCGTCAAGCTGACCGGCGTGGACGCGGCCTACTGGTGCGAGACCCCCGACAAGAATCACCTGCGCTGGGTCATGCCGCACCCGGAGGAGAAGCTGCTCGACGCCCTGGCGCGGCTGCACGCCTCCGGCGAGTCCTCCCTGGGCGAAGGCACCCGTCTGGTCGGCTCCTTCCGGGCGCACGGCCTGATGGTGCCGGTCTGGGACCTGCCCACCGGTGTCGGGGCGAAGGACGTGGAACAGCCTGCCGCGGCCTTCGCGGAGCGGCTGGCCAAGGCCCTCGCCAACGGCGCCCCGCTCACCTCCGAGGAACGCCGGGCGCGCGGCGGTCTCACCAACCGGCAGGTCACTCTGAGCTGATCCACGGACACTCACAGGCTCGGTGACCGGAGTCACAACTCCCGCTAATCGCCTGCAAATCGGTGTCTGAATATCAGAGATCGAATTTGCGAACAGGCGATCTCTTGTTACCGTTCTTGTAGCCCGGTCGCTGGTGCATCCCCCGTCGCCAGCGACCGGGCCTTGTTTTTTCGCCCCCGCCTCAACCGTCGGCGGGCGCAGGCGAGTTGCTTCCGGACCGCAGCAGCAGTCGCCCTTCGTCATCCGGAACTGCAAATTCCGCTACGGCGGTGTAGTCCCCTTGCACTCCGGCCGACCGGTCACGCGGCGTTTCGCACAGCCCCGGCTCATCGCCCGCACCCACCGTGCAGTGGATCTGTACGGTACGCCCGGCCGGACCCATCAGGGTCAGTACGGCTTCCAGTGCGCGCCCGCTGGTGTTCCGGTAGTAACTGCGCCCCCAGGTCCGGCCCTCGCCGGCCAGCACGCAGGTCTGCGCCTCCACCCCGTCGGGCGAGGAGAGTTCGGGGCCGCAGCGGGAATCCGTCCGCGGCGCCTCGTGCGGGCCGGGCTGCGCGGACGACCCGGCTCCGGCGGATCCCCCGCCCGTATCACCGCGGCCGGCCTGTCCTGTCGGACCGGAACCGGCCGGACGGCCGGAATCCTCCACCAGCCCGAGGGCGGTGAGCAGCCCACCGCCCTTTCCGTCGTCCTGACCACGGAACTCCGGTCCCGCAATCGCCCCGGCGAGCGGAAGCGACAAGATGATCAGTACACCGGTGCCGATAGCGGTGAGGCGGAGATTCATTCGCCGAAGATAGCGACGCGGGAATCGGCTACGAAGACACCCGCGCCCAATTCCCCGGGAAACTCACGCAGGTGGCACCCGTTCGAGTGAAGCCGCCTCCACCAGCGCATCCACCACCTCGGCCACATCCGGCAGCCAGGGCAGCCGCGACCCGCCGCCGTCCTCCGCCGGCCGCGGCTCGCGTTCCCAGCGGACCCGGCTGTCGACGGGCCCCCCGGAAGCGGGCACCAGCAGATAGCCGCCCTCCCCGTGGAAGCGCAGCGTGGACGGCACATGGTCCTTCGCGTAGAGCAGTTCGCCGAGCCGTTCCAGGGAGTACGGCGCCACCAACAGCGCCCACCGGGCGGGGGTGGCGACCACCGGGCCCACCCGCAGGCCCAACGCGTCCAGCCGGGCCAACGCCAGTGCCGCCGCACCGGCCGGCAGGCTCACCGCACAGGGCGCGCGGCCTCCGGTGGCCAGGATCACCGGTGCCGCCGGGCGGTTGGTCCACCACCAGCGCACCATCCGGGCATCGGTGGTGGCGGCGAGCAGGCCGGGGTCGAAGGGATGCGCGCCCGGCACGGGGCAGTCGGGGTCGGGGCAGGCGCAGTGCCCACCGTCCGCACCCGACCGGCCCACACCGGGGAGCACCGGCCATTGCCAGGCGGTGGCACACCGAAGTGCCCCTTCGAGCAGATCGGGTGAACCATCCGGCCGGGAACGGGAGCCGGCGCGGGAACGCGCGGACTGCAGGGAACTGCGGAGCCGCTGGAGACGCCTTCCGAGGATCTCGCGCATGAGCGCTCGTTCCTTTCCGTTGAACGCCGAGGGCCACATCACACCATGTATGCGGTGTTTCACCACACGTACACGTTTCGCGTCACTGTCCGCCTGAAGCAGGTTCAGGCGGCTCGTGCAGTTTTCTTACGGTCCATGAAACGTCCGGCGGGGGCGGAACGCACCCGCACCGGGTCGCGCCCGGCTGCCGTCAACTCTCCCCGGTCAACACCGACTACGTACCCGGAGCCGTTCCAGCGCCCGCTCAGTCGACCGCAAAAAGGGTCCGCTTCCCACCTTTTCCGGCCAAGTTTGAGCCTTGGCCGAACGGGGAGTTGTCGCCCCACGGACACCAGGATTCCCACCTGGGCAATGCTGGACATCGCTCCACCTGTGCGTGTAGATGTGGACCCATTGATGGCGGCGCAGAATGATCTGGGGGTTTGCAATGCATTATGGCGAATCACACCAGGTGGAAAGGCGGATGCCATGAGCGCCCCGCATCTGCCGAAAGTGGCTGGAATCGATCCAGCAGTTGCGGCTTCCCCTCACACTGCGGCTCCGCCCGCCCGCTCGGCCCCCGCCGCCCCTGCGCCGGCCGTGTCGAGCACGGTCATCCAGGACCGGCTGGCGGGCATGGTCTCCGACCTCACCACCCTCCACGAACTCACCGAGCGCCTCGCCCGCGCCACCGACCTCGCCGCCTCGCTCCAGGAATTCCTGCGCGCCGGAGCCGCCCTGGTCGGCGCCCGCCGCGGCCTGGTCGTCCTGGAACCCGCCGACGGGCTCGGCCCCGCCACCACCATCGGCCTCGGTCTCGGCCGCGCCGATCTCGGCCACATCGAGACCGTGCCGCGCAGTGCCACCTCGTACGGCCGGATCCTCGACGGGCTCCCGGACGCCCAGGGCGGCTCCGATGTGCTCCCCGAGCCGGACGCCGCCCCCGGCACCGCTGGGTACGCCACCCCGGTCGACCCGCGCCACCGCGAGGTCGCCGCCCGCCTCGGCTACGCCGCCAGCTACGCGCTCCCGCTGACCGCCGAATCCACCGGCCGGCTCGGCGCGGTCGTCTGGCTGTACGACGAACCGGCCGAGCCCGGCGACCGCCAGCGCAACCTGGCCGGCCTCTACGTACGGCACGGAGCCGAGCACCTCGCCCGGGTGCTGGAGGTCGAGCGCGCCCGCATCCGGCTCGCCACCATCTCGGAAGAGCTGCTGCCCAGCCGGCTCCCCAGGATCCCCGGGGTACAGCTCGCCGCCCGCCACCGCACCGCACCGGCCGGCGGCGGCGACTGGTACGACGCCCTGCCGCTGCCGGAGCACGCCCTCGGCCTGGCCGTCGGCTCGGTCACCGGATCCGGACCCAGCGCGGTCGCCGCCATGGGCCGGCTCCGCGCCTCCCTGCGCGCGTACGCCGTCATGGAGGGCGAGGACCCGGTCGCCGTCCTCTCCGACCTGGAACTGCTGCTCCGGCTCACCGAACCGGCCCGCTCGGCGACCGCGCTGTTCGCCTACTGCGAGCCCGCCCGCCGCAAGATCGTCCTGGCCGGAGCGGGGCACGCCCCGCCGCTGCTGATCGGCGAGCGCCGCACCGAATACGTGGAGACCTCCCTCTCCGCCCCGCTCGGCATGCTCGCCTGCTGGGAGGCGCCGAGCGTGGAGATCGAGCCCGCCGCCGGAGAAACGGTGCTGCTGTACACCGACGGCCTGCTCCGGCGTACCGGCGACCCGATGGACCGGGCCTACGCGCGGCTGCACGCAGCCGCTGCGGGGGTACCCCGATCCCTCCGGGAGGACCCGGACGCCGTCTGCGAACACATCCTGCGCACCGTCCTGCCCGACGGCGCCAATGCCGCCGATGCCGCCTGCGACGAGGACATCGTGCTGCTGGCCGCGCGTTTTGACTGATTTGTCACAGCCCTGCCATCCCCTTGCCCCTCGCACATACGATGGATGCGGCCCCACCCGGTCCATTTCGTAGCGCAGCAGCGAAGCAGCGGAGGAGAAGACGTGGCTGACGAGCTCACCCCGGAGACCCCGGAAGAAGAGCAGCCCAAGAAGACGCACAAGCAGCGCAAGAACGGTCTGTACCCGGGCGTCAGCGACGAACTCGCCGAGAGCATGCGCACCGGCTGGGCCGACACCGAGCTGCACGGCCTCGAGCCCATCGCCCAGGCCGCCCACACGGCAGCCCGCCGCGCCGCGCTCTCCGCGCGCTTCCCCGGCGACCGCCTCGTCATCCCCGCCGGCCGTCTGAAGACCCGGTCGAACGACACCGAGTACCCCTTCCGCGCCTCCACCGAGTACGCGTACCTGACCGGCGACCAGACCGAGAACGGCGTCCTGGTCCTGGAGCCCACCGTCGACGGCCACACCGCGACCGTGTACCTGCTGCCGCGCTCCGACCGTGAGAACGGCGAGTTCTGGCTCTCCGGCCAGGGCGAACTGTGGGTCGGCCGACGCCACTCGCTGACCGAGGCGGAGCAGCTGCTCGGCATCCCCGCCAAGGACGTGCGCAAGCTCGCCGACGAGCTCACCGAGGCCACCGGCCCGGTCCGCAATGTCCGCGGCCACGACTCCGTCATCGAGTCCGCGCTGACCGACAAGGTCACCAAGGAACTCGACGAGGAACTGCGCGTCTACCTCTCTGAGGCCCGCGCCGTGAAGGACGAGTTCGAGATCGGCGAGCTGCAGAAGGCCGTCGACTCCACCGTCCGCGGGTTCGAGGACGTGGTGAAGGTCCTGGACAAGGCCGAGGCCACCTCCGAGCGCTACATCGAGGGCACCTTCTTCCTGCGTGCCCGCGTCGAGGGCAACGACGTCGGCTACGGCTCCATCTGCGCCGCCGGCGCCCACGCCTGCACCCTGCACTGGGTCCGCAACGACGGTGCCGTCCGCTCCGGCGACCTGCTGCTCCTCGACGCCGGTGTGGAGACCCACTCCCTCTACACCGCCGACGTCACCCGCACCCTGCCCATCAACGGCCGCTACACCGAGATCCAGCGCAAGATCTACGACGCGGTGTACGAGTCCCAGGAAGCCGGCATCGCCGCCGTCAAGCCCGGCGCGAAGTTCCGCGACTTCCACGACGCCTCGCAGCACGTCCTCGCCGAGAAGCTCGTCGAGTGGGGCCTGCTGGAGGGCCCGGTCGAGCGCGTCCTGGAGCTGGGCCTCCAGCGCCGCTGGACCCTGCACGGCACCGGCCACATGCTCGGCATGGACGTCCACGACTGCGCTGCCGCCCGCACCGAGGCCTATGTCGACGGCACTCTGGAGCCGGGCATGTGCCTCACCGTCGAGCCCGGCCTCTACTTCCAGGCCGACGACCTGACCGTGCCCGAGGAGTACCGCGGCATCGGCGTCCGCATCGAGGACGACATCCTGGTGACCGAGGACGGCAACCGGAACCTCTCCGCCGGCCTGCCGCGGACCTCCGACGAGGTCGAGGCCTGGATGGCCCGCCTCAAGGGCTGACCGGCACGCTTTTCGTCCCGCGGAAAAAGGGGCGGTGTCCCGAACACCGGGCACCGCCCCTTCGCCGTCCTACGAAGCCTTCAGCAGGGCCCCGTCCTGCCACTTCAGCATCTTGTCGAAGCTGACCACCGCGCCGCGGCCCGGCCGGTTGCGGAACCGCACGTGATCGGCGAGCTCCTCGATGAGGCACAACCCCCGGCCGTGCTCCCGCAGCCCCGGCCCGGACGGACCGGCCGACCCCGCTGCCCCCGCCGGCCCCGCCGGCCCCGGCTGCGGAGGTCTGTGGCGGGTCACCGCATGCGCCGGGAAACCCGGGCCCGAGTCGGTGACCTCGATCCGGCAGCGGTCCCCGTCCAGATAAGCGGTGACGCGGTACGCCCCGCACTCCGCCCCCGGATCCCGCCCGCCGTGCTCCACCGCGTTCGCACACGCCTCGCTCAGCGCCACCGAGAGGTCGAAGGAGATGTCCGGGTCCACCCCCGCGGTCTCCATCGTCCCCAGCAGCAGCCGCCTGGCGAGCGGCACGCTCGCAGCCTCGCGCCTCAAGTGGAGAGACCACCAGATGCTCATACCTGTACCTATTGCCGCCCGCACCACCCCGTAAGCCCCTCGCAGCCGGCAGAGCCCTCATTCGGCCGATGCCACCAGGGGGACTCAAGGGACCTTCCGGACCTGCCGTAGGGAAGCGGTAAGCGCAGTGCGATGATGGCCCGGCCATGACTGCCCCCCAGACGGCACGCGCCGGAGCCGGACTCCGGCTCATCCGGGCCGCGGTGTTCACCGCGGTCTGCGTTGTGCTGTCCGCGGCCGGGCACGCCCTGGCCTCCTGTGCCACCGTGCCCTGGTGGGCGATAGGCGCCGGATTCCTCGCCGTGTTCGCCCTTGCGGCCCCCCTCGCGGGACGCCGCCGGAGCCTGCCCGGCATCACCGCCGGACTCGCCGGCGGACAGCTCGCGCTGCACGCCCTGTTCGGCCTCGGCCAGCACGACGCAGCCGCCGCCACGGCGGCCAGGGCGGCGGCCGGCCCGGCGGCCTCCGACACCTCGCTGGCGGCCCTGGCGGCCCGGCTGGTCTGCGGCGGGAATTCCCTCCCGCTCAGCCCCGGCCAGGCCCGCCGGATCCTCGAAGCCGCCGGGATCGACCCCGACACCGCCACCGCCGCCCTCGCCGGGCAGGCCGCCCACACCGCGCACACGCACGCCGCCCAGGCTGCCCATGCCGCCGCCGAACCGGCGACCGGGCTGTTCAGCCTGCCCATGCTGCTCGGCCACCTGCTGGCCGCGGTCGCCGCCGGCTGGCTGCTCGGCCGCGGCGACGCCGCCCTGTTCCGCATCGTCCGGCTGTCCCGGCGGTCCGCCGAAGCCGTTCCGGTACGGGCCCTGCGCGCCGCACTGGCCTTCGTACGGGCCCTCTGCGCCGGACTCGCCGGTACGGCTCCCGCTACCCCGCGGGCCCGCACCACCCCGGACCGGACCGGCACCCCCGGCCGGGCCGCACTCCAGCACACGGTCATCCGGCGGGGACCCCCCGCGGCATACGCACTCGCAGCCTGACGCGGCCCCAGAGCACCACCCCTGAACAGGGGCGGAAGCACCGGTGCCGCACACTCCGCGCGCGCCCGTGCGCGGGGCCACCGTCATTCCTGCTCCCGTGGAGTCCCGCCATGAAGACCTCTCGCGTCTCCTTCGCCGCCGCGCTCGCCGCCGGCTCCGTCCTCGTGCTCTCCGGCACCGCCTTCGCGCACGTCAGCGTGCAGCCCGCCGGAGAGGCCGCCCAGGGCGGCTACGCCACGATCAACTTCAAGGTGCCGAACGAGCGCGACAACGCCTCGACGAACAAGCTGGAAGTCAGCTTCCCGACCGACCACCCGCTGACCTCCGCCATGCCGCAGGACATCCCCGGCTGGACGGTCACCGTCGAGAAGACCAAGCTCGACAAGCCGCTCACGGTGCACGGCAAGCAGATCAACGAGGCGGTCAGCAAGATCACCTGGACCGGCGGGACCATCGGGCCCGGCAAGTTCCAGCAGTTCCCCGTCTCGGTCGGCAAGCTGCCCGAGAACACCGACAAGCTGGTCTTCAAGGCGATCCAGACCTACGACAACAACGAGGTCGTGCGCTGGATCGAGGAGCCCAAGGAAGGCGCCGAGGAGCCGCAGAACCCTGCCCCCGTGCTCGCGCTGACCCCCGCCAAGGGCGACGACCACCACGGTGGCGACGACAAGAGCGGCAAGCAGGACGCCCACGGCAAGGACGCGAAGGGCACCAAGGACGCCAAGGACGGCGGCCACGACAAGGCCGCCGAGAGCAGCTCCGACACCACGGCCCGCGCCCTCGGGATCACCGGCATCGTCGTCGGCCTCGGCGGCGTCGCCTTCGGTGTCGCTTCCCGCCGCCGCACCTCCTGACCTCGCGCTTCAACCGATCTCCACAGTCATGAAGTCCGTACATCCCCGATCTCAGGGACATCTCTCCATGCGCACCACACGTGTGACGGTCGCCGCCCTGGCAGCGGCAGCCGCGCTCACCCTCTCCGCCTGCGGCGACAACAAGCCCGCCGCCGGCTCCGTGGCCCAGGTGAACGCCCCGGCCAAGACCACGGCGGGCACCGTGCTCGACCGGCCCTTCCCGAAGCCGGAGCTGGTCCTCACCGACACCACCGGCAAGCCGTGGAACCTGCGTGAGCAGACCAAGGGCAAGCTCACGCTCATCTACTTCGGCTACACCAACTGCCCCGACGTGTGCCCGCTCACCATGAGCAACATCGCCGTGGCCCGGAAGGCTCTCCCCAAGGCGGACCAGGACAAGCTCCAGGTCGTGTTCGTCACCACCGACCCCGAGCGGGACACCCCCGCATCCCTTGGCTCGTGGCTCAAGGCCCAGGACCCGTCCTTCATCGGACTCACCGGCGACTTCACGACCATCCAGGCAGCCGCCCGCAGCATCGGCATCGGCATCGACCCCGCCAAGAAGGAGGCCGACGGCAGCGTCGTCTCCATGCACGGCGCCCAGGTTCTGGCGTTCTCCCCCAAGACCGACGAGGGCTACGTCCTCTACGGCGAGGACACCAGCGCCGACGCCTACACCAAGGACCTGCCGAAGCTCATCAAGGGAGAGAACCCGTGAACCGCCGCACCACCCGCACCCTCGCCGCCGCCCTCTCCCTGACGGCCGCCCTCGCCATATCCGGCTGTTCCTCCGACTCCGGCTCCGGCTCCGACAAGCCGGCCAAGCCGGAGAAGCCCGTTATGACGGTCAGCGGCGCCTTCGTGCCGGAACCCGTCAACGACAAGATGGCCGGCGGCTTCATGGTCATCAAGAACGGCTCCTCGACCGCCGACAAGCTCACGGCCGTCACCAGCCCGCTCTCCGACGACGTGCAGATCCACGAGACCAAGAACCAGAAGATGCAGCAGGTTCCGTCCATGGACGTACCGGCGGACGGCGAGCTGAAGCTGGAACGCGGCGGCAACCACGTCATGTTCATGGGCCTCAAGAACAAGCCGAAGGTCGGCGACAAGATCACCATCGAACTGCGCTTCGAGAAGGCCGACCCTGTCAAGGTCGAACTCGACGTGAAGGAACGGACCCACAACCCGCAGAACGAAAACTCCCACTGACGGACCGAGGGACTGACACGCCATGACGGCCACCGCCCCATCCCTGGCCCGCACCACCGCCGCGGCCTTCCTGCCGCGGCTCGTGCTGGTCCTCGCAGCCCTGCTGGCAGCCATGTTCACCGCGGCCACACCGGCCACGGCACACGCCGCACTCACCGCGAGCGACCCCAAGGACGGGGCGGTGGTCGCCACGGCGCCCGCCCAGGTCACCCTCTCCTTCTCCGAGAAGGTCGCCATGGGCGACAACTCCATCCGCGTCATGGACCCCCGCGGCAAGCGCGTCGACACCGGCGAACTCCGCGACCTGTGCAGCGGATCCGTCATCCGCTACGGCACCGCCCTGCACACCGGACTCCCCAACGGCACCTACACGGTGGCCTGGCAGGCCGTGTCCGGTGACAGCCACCCCATCTCCGGCGCCTTCACCTTCTCCATCGGCGCCCCCTCCGCCACCAGCGTCACCCTGCCCACCCGACAGGCCGGCGACGGCCCGGTCGGCATCGCCTACGACATCGCGCGCTACGCCGCCTACGCCGGGTTCGCCGTCCTCGTCGGCAGCGCCGCCTTCATCCTGCTGTGCTGGCGCCGCGGTGCCGCCGAACGCCCCCTGCAGAAGCTCGTCCTGCGTGCCTGGGTGACCCTCACCGCCGCCACGCTCGCGATGCTCGTCCTGCGCCACCCGTACACCGGGTCCGGGCAGTTCGCCGATGCCTTCGACCTCGCCGGGCTGAAGGCCGTACTGGAGACCAAGACCGGCGCCTCCCTGGTCTCCCGACTGCTGCTGCTGGGCGCCGCCGCCCTCTTCATCGCCGTGCTCTTCGGTTCCTACGCTCGTCGCAGCCCGGACGGGGACGCCTCGGAGGACACCGCCAAGGACGCCGCCGAGGACACTGCCGAGGACGCGAAGGACCTCAGCGACCTCACCTTCGGCCTCGGTGTGGGCGGCACCGTTGTGGCCGGCGGCATCGCCGCCACCTGGGCCCTGTCGGAACACGCCTCCACCGGCATCCAGACCGGCATCGCCATGCCCGTGGACATCCTCCATCTGCTGGCCGTCGCCACCTGGCTCGGCGGGCTCACCGCCCTGCTGGTCGCCCTCCACACCAGCCCCGCCCTCCCCCGCGAGGCCGTTCAGCGCTTCTCCCGGATCGCCTTCACCAGCGTTCTGGTCCTCGCGGCCACCGGCCTCTACCAGGCCTGGCGGCAGGTCGGCAGCTGGTCGGCCCTCACCGGCACCGGCTACGGACAGCTCCTGCTCATCAAGATCGGCCTTGTCGCCGTCCTCGTCGGAGTCGCCTGGCTGTCCCGCAGGTGGACCGCCCGGCTGGCCACCCGCAGCGATGTTTCACGTGAAACAGCGACCGCCCAGGGCGCCGAGCCGGAGCCGGGGCCGGAACCCGAGCCGGAGCCGGTTTCCGTCCCCGCCGATCCTGTCCCCGCCAATCCCCAACGTGCCGCCCAGCTCGCCCGGCAGCAGGCCGCCCGCACCAAGGCCCGCAAGCAACAGATCCGCGACGCCGACCCCGACCGCGCCGGACTGCGCCGCTCGGTCCTCACCGAAGCCGCCGTCGCCGCCGTACTGCTCGCCGTCACCACCCTGCTGACCAGCACCGAACCCGGCCGGGCCGCGGAACTCGAGGTCGGCCGCAACACCGCCACGGACACCGCCGTCCCCAACCGCCCCATCAAGATCAGCCTGCCCTTCGACACCGGCGGTCAGAACGGCAAGGGCACCGCCCGCCTCGAACTCGACCCGGGCCGGACCGGCGCCAACACCCTCCACCTGTGGGTCGACGGCGCGGACGGCCAGCCCCTCGACGCCCCCGAGGTGAAGGTCTCCTTCACCCTCCCCGCCCAGGACATCGGTCCCCTGCCTCTGGTCCCGGACCGCGCCGCCGCCGGGCACTGGAGCGCGAACGGGGTCCAGCTCCCGCTGGCCGGCGAGTGGCGCATCGACGTGACCGTCCGCACCTCCGACATCGACCAAGTGACCGTCAACAAGAACGTGAAGATCGGCTGAGCAGCGTGACCGAGAGCACCACCGACATCGAAATCTCCCGCAGGCGGCTGCTGGGCACCGTCGGCGCGGCCGGCGCCGCCGGACTCGCGCTCGGCGCGGCCGGCGGCGCCCTCGGCCACTCCGCACTCGCCGACACCGGCAACAGCACCGGAACCGGAACCGGCAACCCCGGCGCCCTGTCCACCCTGGGCAGCACCGCGGTCGCCTTCCACGGCGACCGGCAGGCCGGCATCACCACCCCCCTCCAAGCCAAGGGCCACCTCCTCGCCCTCGACCTGGCCCCCGGCGCCGGCCGCACGGAGGCCGTCGCCCTGCTCCGCCGCTGGTCCGACAGCGCCCGCCGGCTGATGGCGGGGGAACCCGCTGCGAGCGCCGACACCGGAATCGCCCTCGACGCCGGGCCCTGCTCCCTCACCGTCACCTTCGGCTTCGGCCACTCCTTCTTCGACCGCACCGGGCTCGCCCACCGCCGGCCCACGGCACTCGACCCGCTGCCCGACTTCTCCGCGGACCGGCTCGACCCCAAGCGCAGCAACGGCGACCTGTGGATCCAGATCGGCTCCAACGACGGACTCGTCGCCTTCCACGCCCTGCGGACCCTCCAGAAGGAAGCCGGTGACGCGGCCCGCATCCGGTGGCAGATGAACGGCTTCAACCGCTCCCCGGGAGCCACCGGCACCCCGATGACCGCCCGCAACCTGATGGGCCAGGTCGACGGCACCGGCAATCCCAAGCCCGCGGAACCCGACTTCGACCGGCGGATCTTCGTCCCGGACGCCGGCCCCGGCCCCGCCGAACACGCCTGGATGGCAGGCGGCTCCTACGCCGTCGTACGCCGCATCCGGATGCTCCTCGACGACTGGGAGAAGCAGCCCCTCGAGCAGCAGGAACAAATCATCGGCCGGAAGAAGGCCAATGGCGCGCCGCTGACCGGCGGCACCGAGACCACCGAGCTCGACCTCAACCGGTTCGGCGCCGACGGCAAGCCCGTCATCCCTTCCAACGCCCATGCCCGCATCTCCGCGCCCGAGCAGAACGGCGGCGCGGCCATGCTCCGGCGGCCCTTCTCGTACCACGACGGAATCGGCCCGGACGGCACCCCGGACGCCGGTCTGCTGTTCGTCTGCTGGCAGGCCGACCCGCTCCGCGGGTTCGTCCCCGTCCAGCGCAAGCTCGACCGGGGCGACGCCCTGTCCGCGTTCATCCGGCACGAAGCCAGCGGACTGTACGCCGTCCCCGCCGGACCCAAGCCCGGGGAGTACGTCGGCCAGCGGCTGCTCGAGGGGTGAACGGCACCACAGGGCGGCCCGCCCCGGCATTAGGCTGACCGCATGTCGGCCACTCGCTTCACCTATCTCGGACCCGAGGGCACCTTCACCGAAGCCGCCCTGCGCACCCTGCCGGAAGCCGCCACCCGGGAACTGGTCCCGATGGTGTCGGTCCCGGCCGCCCTGGACGCCGTACGCAACGGAGAAGCCGCCGCGGCGCTGGTGCCGATCGAGAACTCGGTGGAGGGCGGAGTCACCGCCACTCTCGACGAGCTGGCCTCCGGCGAACCGCTGATGATCTACCGCGAGGTACTGCTGCCGATCGCGTTCGCGCTGCTGGTGCGGCCCGGCACCAAGCTGTCCGACGTCAAGACGGTCACGGGGCACCCGGTGGCGCAGCCGCAGGTGCGCAACTGGCTGCGCGCCCATCTGCCCGACGCGGTGTGGGAGTCGGCCGCCTCCAACGCCGACGGCGCACGACTCGTCCAGGAAGGCCGCTTCGACGCGGCCTTCGCCGGGGAGTTCGCCGCCGCCACCTACGGGCTGGAACCCCTGGTCACCGAGATCCACGACGCGGAGAACGCAGAGACCCGGTTCGTCCTCGTCGGCCGACCGGCCCGGCCGGCCGCCCCCACCGGCGCCGACAAGACCTCCGTGGTGCTCTGGCTCGGCGACGACCACCCCGGAGCCCTGCTCGAGCTCCTCCAGGAATTCGCGGTCCGCGGGGTCAACCTGATGCTCATCCAGTCCCGGCCCACCGGCGAAGGCATCGGCAACTACTGCTTCGCCGTGGACGCCGAAGGCCACATCTCCGACCGCCGGATGAGCGAGGCGCTGATGGGCCTCAGGCGGACCTGCCCGCAGGTCCGCTTCCTCGGCTCCTATCCGCGGGCCGGTGTCGCGCAGGGTGACATCCGCGCCGCCCGCGCCGGAACCACCGACGGCGACTTCACGGCGGCCTCCGACTGGCTGACACGCTGCCTCGACGGCCGTCCGTAAAGTTGTCCACGAGTTATCCACCGAGTTATCCACAGGCGGGCCCTCAGGCCTGTGGATTAGTCGACACCGGGAGACCGCAAGGTCGACAAATCGGTCGGGGACTCAGGTTTCGCATGAGCGAGCGGTAGGTGAACGGCGTCACCCGCGCATCACCGATCAACTCTTTGGGGCGAGTCATTCCCACCCGAATGAGTGTGTGAGGGTGGTTTGAACCCCGATTCGCCCCACCCCGAGCCTCCCCGGGATTGATCCCCAATTCTGTCCACAGAGACCGGCCACAGCCTGTGGACAAGACGCCTTCCCGCTCCATTCCTGTGGACAAGTCGGCTGCTCAGGCCGTGCACAAGAGGTGCACCAAGGTCGCCGATGTGCCCCATTTCAGGGAATCGGATCCCTTTTATCGATCGTCGAGGCCACCCGGTTCCGGCCACACGGCAACAGTTTTGCATTCGCGGCAATTAGGACATAGCGACACGCAGCGTGATATCGGTGTGATCCCTTCAAGCCCCGCCCGGTAGCCTGGAGGGGTGATTGACCTCCGGCTGCTCCGTGAAGACCCCGACCGTGTCCGCGCCTCGCAGCGCGCCCGTGGAGAGGACGTCGAGCTCGTCGACGCACTGCTCTCCGCCGACGAGCGCCGCAGGTCCTCGGGCGTCCGATTCGACGAGCTCCGCAACGAGCAGAAGTCTCTCGGCAAGCTGATCCCCAAGGCCTCCCCGGAGGAGCGGGCGGAGCTGCTGAAGAAGGCCGAGCAGCTCAAGGCGGACGTGAAGGCCGCCGAGGCCGCGCAGAACGAGGCGGACGACGCCGCCCGCGCGCTGCTGCTCCAGCTGGGCAACATCGTCCACCCGGACGTGCCGGTCGGCGGCGAGGAGGACTTCGCCGTCCTGGAGACGCACGGCACGATCCGCGACTTCGCCGCCGAGGGCTTCGAGCCCAAGGACCACCTGGAGCTCGGCGAGCTGCTGGCCGCCATCGACGTGGAGCGCGGCGCGAAGGTGTCGGGCTCGCGGTTCTACTACCTCACGGGTGTCGGCGCCCTGCTGGAGCTTGCGCTGGTCAACGCGGCCATCGCGCAGGCCACCGCGGCCGGCTTCGTGCCGATGCTGACTCCGGCGCTGGTGCGTCCGCGGGCCATGGAGGGCACCGGTTTCCTCGGCCAGGCCTCGGAGAACGTCTACCACCTGGAGAAGGACGACTACTACCTGGTCGGCACCTCCGAGGTACCGCTCGCCGCGTACCACATGGACGAGATCATCGACGCGGACAAGCTGCCGCTGCGGTACGCCGGCTTCTCCCCGTGCTTCCGCCGTGAGGCCGGCACGTACGGCAAGGACACCCGCGGCATCTTCCGCGTCCACCAGTTCGACAAGGTGGAGATGTTCTCCTACGTCGCGCCGGAGGAGGCCGAGGCCGAGCACCAGCGCCTGCTGGACTGGGAGAAGCAGTGGCTGACCAGCCTTGAGCTGCCGTTCCAGGTGATCGATGTCGCCACCGGCGACCTGGGCGCCTCCGCCTCCCGCAAGTTCGACTGCGAGGCCTGGATCCCGACCCAGGGCAAGTACCGCGAGCTGACCTCCGCCTCGAACTGCGACAGCTTCCAGGCCCGCCGTCTGTCGGTGCGTCTGCGGGACGGCAAGAAGACCCAGCCGCTGGCCACGCTGAACGGCACCCTGTGCGCCGTACCGCGGACCATCGTGGCGCTGCTGGAGAACCACCAGCAGGCCGACGGTTCGGTGCGGGTGCCCGAGGTGCTCCGCCCGTACCTGGGTGGCCGCGAGGTCCTGGAGCCGGTCGCCAAGTGAGCCTTCCGTACCGCCTGATCGCCACGGATCTCGACGGCACGCTGCTGCGGGCCGACGAGTCGATCTCCGAGCGGACACGCGAGGCGCTCGCCGCGGCGACCGCGGCGGGTGCCGCGCACATCGTGGTCACCGGCCGTGCCGTGCCCTGGACCCGGCACATCCTCGACGACCTGGGCTACCAGGGGCTCGCGGTGTGCGGCCAGGGAGCGCAGGTCTACCACGCCGGGGAGCACCGGCTGCTCACCTCGGTGACCCTGGACCGGCAGCTCGGCGGGCTGGCACTGGCCAAGATCGAGGCGGAGCTGGGCTCGGTGTTCCTGGCCGCGAGCCGGGACGGGATCGACGGCGACGTGCTGGTCGGTCCGGGCTACCAGGTGCAGGAGGGGCCGCTGCCGTACGTGTTCCTGAAGGACACGGCGGAGCTGTGGGCGGCCCCGCTCACCAAGCTCTACATCCAGCATGCCGAGCTGGATGACGACACCCTGGCCACGACGGCGAAGGAGGTCGTCGGGGCGCTGGTCGACGTGGTCGTGGCCGGGCCGGGCGTGGTGGAGATACTGCCGCTGGGGCTGAGCAAGGCGACGGGGCTCTCGCTGGCGGCGCGTCGGCTGGGTGTGAAGAAGACCGAGACCATCGCCTTCGGCGACATGCCGAACGACATCCCCATGTTCGGCTGGGCGGCCCATGGTGTGGCCATGGCCAACGCCCACCGTGATCTGAAGGCTGTCGCGGACGAGGTGACGACCTCCAACGAGGAGGACGGCATCGCGGTGGTGCTGGAGCGCTTGCTGGGCGCAGCGTAGGAACGTGTGAGGTGGTCCGGGGCAGCCCGCGCCGTATGGCGCGCTCGAAGTGGCTCCCCCGGACCTTTTTGTTGCTCCCCGCACGATCCACTCTGCCCGGGCGGGTGGTCCCGTACCAGCGAATTTCTGTGCATCAGCCGTGAATCCGGCGGCGGCGCCAGTAGGCGACGGTGAGGATGCCCAGCAGCGGGCCCCACAGCAGCAGCGGCGCGTAGGTCAGGGTGAAGACCGACCCGAAGAACCCGGTGGGAGAGTTGGGATTCGCGGCGTTGGTGTCGTTCCACACCCAGGCGCCCAGGAACGTGATGCCGGTGACCGCGAGGGCGCCGAGCGCGGCGGGGACCAGGGCCACCGCGGGGTGGATCCGGCGTCCGCCCCAGCCGGGCACCCAGCGGGGCACCTGCTCGCCCCAGCGCTGCACCAGGCCGAGACTCAGCAGGCCCGCAGCTTCCTGGAGGGCGCAGACGGAGAGCAGGACCAGGGATGCCCAGCCCGGGAAGTACGAGTGGTGCAGGTCGCTGCCCGGGCCCCAGCCCATGGGGACGCCCAAGGCGATCAGGAGCCGCCACAGGCAGCTGGGCAGCACGGTCAGCGAGGCGAACCTGGCGATCCGGACGAGCCGGGGGGAGACCCCGGGAACGGTGTCCGTGGCCCGGGCGGGTGATCTCGAAACTACGCGCCGGGTACGCGCCTTCGCTGGCCCTGGGGGCCGTCCTGCTGCTGGTCGCCTCCGTGCTGGGGGCGCCCGCCGCAAGGACACTGCTGGGGGTCGTGGTGCTGTTGCCGATGCTGGCGCTCACGGCCCGCTGGTCGCCGCGGTCATGGGCCTGGACCGGCTGCGTCCTGGGCGGGGTGGCGGTGGCGTACTGGCCGGTGTCCCTGATGCCGGACGCCGGGTGGCTGGAGGCGTCCGGGGCGGCGCTGTTCTGGGCCCTGCCGGCCGCGGGGGCGGTCGCTGCGGGTGCGCACCTGCGGCGGCAGGCGGGGCGGGCGCGGCGGGCGGTGACCGAGGCGCGGCGGGAGCAGCAGCTCGAACTGGCCCGCGATCTGCACGACTTCGTCGCGCACGACGTCAGCGCGATCGTGGTACAGGCGCAGGCGGCGCGGTTCGTGGCGGAGCAGGATCCGCGGCAGGCGGTGGCGGCCCTGGAGCGGATCGAGGCGGCTGGGCTGAACGCGCTGGCCACGATGGACCGTACGGTGCACGCGCTGCGGGCTGCGGGCGGCGGGCCGACGGCGCCGACTCCCGGGCTTGCGGAACTGCCCGCGTTGGTCGAGAGGTTCGAGGGCGGGGTGCTGGAGGCGGATCCGGCGGCGATGGCGGGGCTGTCCCGGGAGGCGGACAGCACGGCGTACCGGGTGGCGGTGGAGGCGCTGACGAACGTACGGCGCCACGCGCCCGGGGCCGCGGAGGTGACGGTGGCGGTCCGGCGGGCCGGGGTGGGGATCGAGCTGAGCGTGGCCAATTCCGCGGCCGGCCGGGGCGGGCGGGGGCGATGGGCCCGGCGCCGGAGCGGGACCGGGCTGGAGGGTCTGCGGGGGCGGGTGGAGGCTGCGGAGGGGACGCTGACGGCCGGGGCGGTGGACGGGGGCGGCTGGCTGGTTCGTGCGGTTTTCCCGGCGGTGGCGGCCCCCCAGGGGTGATCATGGCCGGGTGACGACGCGGATTCTGATAGCGGATGACCAGGCGGATGTTCGCAGCGGATTCCGGCTGATTCTCGATTCTCAGCCGGATATGAGCGTGGTGGGGGAGGCGGAGGACGGGGAGCGGGCGGTGGCCCTGGCCCGGGAGCTGCGACCGGATGTGGTGCTGGCGGACATCCGGATGCCGAAGCTGGACGGGCTGGAGGTGACCCGGCTACTGGCGCCGGTCACCAAGGTGGTCGTGGTGACCACCTTCGACCTCGACGAATACGTGCACACCGCGCTGCGGAACGGCGCCTGCGGGTTCCTGCTGAAGCGGTCGGGACCGGCCCTGCTGATCGAGGGGGTGCGGGCGGCCGTACAGGGGGACACGATGATCAGCCCGCAGATCACGGTGCGGCTGCTGAGCCGGCTCGCCGAACAGCCGACTGCCAGGGTTCCCGCTCCGCATCCGCTGACCGAGCGGGAGCTGGAGATCGTGCGGCTGGTGGCCCGGGGCCTGACGAATGCGGAGATCGGCGCGGAGCTGTTCATCAGTGCCGGGACGGCCAAGACCCATATCGCCAATGTGCAGGCGAAATTGGGGGTGCGGAACCGGGTGGGGATCGCCTCGTGGGCATGGGAGCACGGGGTGGTTCAGGCGGCGGCCGGCTGACTATGTTTCACGTGAAACAGGGTGCCGGGTGAGGGGCCAGGCCAGCAGACCGACCGCGAGGGCGACGGCGTGCCCGAAATCGGTGAAGGTGGCCCCGCTGAGCAGCGGGATCCCGAAGACGGCGACGGTACCGATCAGGTAGGGCCAGCGCCAGGGGTGGGGCAGTCGGTAGGTGAGGACTCCGATGGCAGCCGCCAGTCCGTAGCTGACGCCGATGTCGACCACATGGGCCATGCTGCGCGGGGCGCGATGGTCCTCGATGGCCATCAGGACCATCTGCTGGCTGGCCAGGGTGGCGGCGATATGGGCGGTTGCGATGATGACGAACCAGCGCAGGGTACCCAGCCAGCGTTCCACGGGCGCCTGGAACACCTCGAAGAGAAGGGCGTAGAGGGCGAGGGAGGCGGGGTTCTCGATCCAGAAGGCGCTGGTGATGAGTGACCGGATCGGGTGTTGGACGAGTTCGTGGACATTGCTGCTGTTGCGGTGCAGCAGGACGTGTTCGGGCTGCTCGGGGGCGATGGCCACGATGAGGCTGGTGACGGCGATGATCAGCAGCCAGATGTGCGTTCCGGGCGAGGAGCGCACCCAGGACCGCAGGGGCCGGGAGGGCTCGGGCTCGGCATGCGGCGGCAGCATGTCCCGATCATGACGCGTGCACCTGTGCCCCGCCCGGCGCAGGTGGCCGGGCGGGGCACAGGTGTCGCGGTCGCGCCGCCGGTTACTCCTCGCCGGCGAGAGTGAGGCGGCGGAGTTTCTGGCCGGCGTAGACGGTGGCGCCCACGGTGACGACGGCGAGCAGGGTCACGGCTGTGGGCAGACCGACGGCGGCGTCCACATAACCGGGTCCGGCAACCTTCTCGGCGAGGGAGAGGGCCCACTGCTGGACGCTGAGGGTCTTGGCTCCGGAGACCAGGCTGCCGAAGAGGGATTCCCAGATCAGTGCGTAGACCAGGCCGAAGACCACCGCGTGCCGGCTGACGGTGCCCAGCAGCAGGAAGAGCGCGCTATAGGCGACGGAGGCGATGAGCGCGGCCACGGTGTAGGCGACCGCGATCTGCTGGCCGTTGCCGTTGAGGATGAATCCGGCGATGAGGGTGGGGATCGCGGAGAACGCCATGGTGATGGCGACGGCGACGATCAGCTTGGTCATGATGATCGTCGGGCGCTTCACCGGCTTGGCGAGCAGGTAGACGATCGAGCCGTCGTCGATCTCGGGTCCGATGGCTCCGGTGCCGGCGATGACGCCGATCAGCGGGACCATGGTGGCGAGGGCGAAGCCGCCGAGGAGGTCGGCCGCGACCTTGTCGTCGACGCCGGTGAAGGCGCGGACGGCCAGGGAGATGGCGATCAGCAGGGCGGGCAGCGCGAAGAGGATCAGCGCGCGGCGGCGGCCGAGCAGGGCCCGGTAGGTGAGCCGGGCGACGGTGGGGTTGTACATCGGTGCCAGCTCCTTCAGGCCGCTACGAGGTAGGAGAAGACCGACTCGAGGGACTCGTCGGAGGGGGAGACCGTCAGCAGCCGGATGCTGTGGGCGCGTGCGACGCGCGGCAGCAGCTCGGTGAAGCGGCCGAAGTCGACGGCCTGGATGCGCAGGGCGCCTTCCTTGTGGTCGACCTCGATGCCGGCGGTGGAGGGGTCGGCGATCAGGGCAGCGGCGAGCGCCCGGTCGTCGGAGGAGCGTACGAGGTAGCGGTGCGGGCGGTCGGTCATCAGGCGGCGGATCCGGCGGAAGTCGCCGGAGGCGGCGTGCCGGCCGGCCACGATCACCTCGATGTGCGAGGCGAGCTGTTCGACCTCCTCGAGGATGTGGGAGGAGAACAGGACCGTCCGGCCTTCCTCTCCCATGCGGCGCAGCAGGTCCATGAGCTGCATGCGCTGGCGCGGGTCCATGCCGTTGAACGGCTCGTCGAGCAGCAGCACGGAGGGGTCGTGGACGAGGGCGGAGGCCATCTTGACGCGCTGCCGCATGCCCTTGGAGTAGGTCGCGATCTTGCGGTCCTGGGCGTACTCCATCTCGACGGTGGCCAGGGCCCGCTGGGCGGCGGCGTCGTCGAGGCCGTGGAGTTCGGCGTTGGCGACGACGAATTCGCGGCCGGTGAGGAAGTCGTACATGGATTCCCGCTCGGGTACCACGCCGATGTGCCGGTAGACCGTTTCGTTCTGCCAGATCGGGGCGCCGTCGAGGGTCACGGTGCCGGTGGAGGGGGCGAGGAAGCCGCCCATCATGTTGATGAGGGTGGACTTGCCGGCGCCGTTGGGGCCGAGGAGGCCGGTGACCCCGGGGCCGATGCGCATGGTCACGTCGTTGACGGCGACGACGTTCCCGAACCAGCGGGAGGTGTGGTCGATGTCGATGATGGTCACAGCCCGGCCTTCCGGTAGCGGGCCATCAGCGCGGCGTAGGAGCCGGCGATGAGGGCGAAGACGGCGAGCAGGTAGACGATGCCGACGCCGGCCGAGGGGCCGTCGCCGCCGGGGAAGGCGGAGTCGGCGTTGAGGAAGGCGGTCTGGACTCCGTCGATCAGGGTGATCGGGGAGAACAGGCCCATCCACTCGATGGCGCTGCTGTTGCCGGTTTCCATGGCGACGACCTGGATGGTGGAGACGGCGCCGTAGGGGATCAGCAGAAGGGCGATGACGGCGGCGACGCCGAAACCGCGGCGCGGGGTGAGTGCGGCCATGACCAGCCCGAGGCCGGCGAAGAGGATGGAGAGGAGCAGCACGGAGACCAGTCCCTGAGCGAACCCTTCGGTCTGGTCCGCGAAGTCGAATTTCGCCAGCAGCGAGCCGATGTACATGATCAGCAGCGGGGTGGCGGTGAGGATGAACAGGGCCGAGGCCATCGCCGCGTACTTGGCGAGGACGTAGTCGACGCGTTCGATGGGCCGGGAGAAGTAGAGCGGCACGGTCTTGAAGCGCAGGTCCCGGGAGACCGACTGGGGCGCCTGGGACGCGAGGTAGAGGCCGATGACCACCTGGGTGGTGATGGCGTACGTCGTGTACTTGATCGGCAGGTCGGTGGAGCCGGGGACGGCGATGGCGACCGCGACGATGATCAGCGCGGGGACGCACATGACCGCGAAGAGGATCATCGGGAGGATCTTGGACTTGGCGGAGCGGCCGAGTCCGTAGGCGCCGCGCAGGGACTGCGAGAAGAGCGAGGTGCGGGCGTAGGCGCGGCCGAGCCGGGCGCCGTCGTAGGAGCGGTAGCCGATGTTGTGGATCTGGGTGGAGGTGTCAGTTGCCATCGGAACCGGCTCCCTTCGGGTCCTTGAAGACCTCGGCGATGTGGTGGCGGCGCTGTTCCATGCGGACCAGGCCGAGGCCGAGCTCGGCAACGGTGTCGCGAACGGTGTCGTAGATCTGCTCGCCGGTGGCCTCGACGAGGAGGATGTGGCCGGCGCCGGGCAGGCCCTGTTCCTCTCCCGCGTGGAGGGTGACCCCGGCCGAGGCGAGGGCCTGACGGAGGGCCGCGGTGCCGTCGGGGTGGGTGTCGGAGTCGGTGACCTCCACCGCGAGGGTGGTGGTGGTCTGGGTGAAGTCGCTGGTGGAGCTGGAGCGCAGGAGCGTGCCGCCGTCGACGACCACGACGTGGTCGCAGGTCCGTTCCAGTTCGCCCAAGAGGTGCGAGGTGACCAGGACCGAGATGCCGAAGTCGGTGTAAATACGGCGGATCAGTCCGAGCATCTCGTCCCGGCCGACCGGGTCCAGGCCGTTGGTGGGCTCGTCGAGGAGGACCAGCTGGGGGTCGTGGACAAGGGCCTGGGCGAGCTTGACCCGCTGCTTCATGCCGGTGGAGTAGCCGCCGATGGGGCGGTAGCGCTCCTCGTAGAGCCCGACGTGGCGCAGGGTGTCGGCGGTGCGCTCGCGGGCCGCGGTCGGCGGCAGTCCGGACATGCGCGCCATGTGGACGACGAATTCGGTGGCCGAGACGTCGGGCGGCAGGCAGTCGTGTTCGGGCATGTAGCCGACGCGTTCCCGGATGGCGCTGCCGTGCGTGGCGACGTCGAGTCCGAGTACGGCGGCACGGCCCTCGGTGGCGGGGGACAGTCCCAGCAGGATCTTGATCAGCGTGGACTTGCCGGCTCCGTTGGCACCCACGAGGCCGGTCACGCCGGGCCCGATGTCCAAGGAGAGCCGGTCGAGGGCGGTCACTCGGGGGTACCGCTTGCTCAGGCTTTCGGTCGCAATGACAGTCACGGCTTTGACGGTAGTGGTGCGGCTGCCGCAGGACGTCAGACCTGGAGCGGGACCCTGTCTCCGCCTTCAGGACTACACGCCCGTACGGGAGGCTGATGCGGGGCTGGCTCCGGGGAGCCAACTTGCGCCGGAGTTCGGTTCCCGTCCGTGCGCGACCCTTGACGTGACCTCCGAGCATTGTCACATTCATCAGTGTCAACTTACGGGCACGTACGGCTACGGGACGGACGGCTGGCATGGCAGGGGACGATCTTCGCGGGTTCAGGGAAGTGCAGCGGCTCGCCTATGCGTGCGCCGAGGCGGTTTCGGCGCAGCTCAAGGCCGGTGTCACAGAGCGGGACGCCGCCCGGATGCAGCGCGACTGGCTGCGCGAGCGGGGGGTGCGGGACTGGTTCCACCTGCCCTTCGCCTGGTTCGGTGACCGCACGGCCTTCGTGAACTTCCGGATACCGCTGCAGTTCTTCCCCACCAACCGGCGGCTGGAGCCGGGAATGCCGTTCATCCTGGATGCCGCCCCGATCCTCAACGGGTATGCGGTGGACATCGGCTACTCGGGCAGCCTGGGGCTGAACCCGGTGCAGGACCGGCTGATGGACGATCTGCGGGCGCACCGCGAGCTGATCCTCGCCGAGGTCCGTGAGCGGCGGCCGTTGCGGGAGATCTACGAGGACGTCGAGCGGCTGATGGTCCGGCAGGGTTATGCGAACCGGCACCGCGCCTATCCGTTCGGGGTGATCGCCCACAAGGTGGACCGGGTCAAGGAGCGGCGCTGGTCGCCGACCGTGTTCGGATTCGGTACCCAGTCCCTCAAGGGGCTGGCGAGCGATGCCCTGCACGGACACCGCGAGGGCTGGTCCCCGCTGTGGAGCCCGTACAAGTTCTCCGACCATCCGCCGCAGCCCGGGCTGTGGGCGGTGGAGCCCCATCTGGGCTTCCGGGGTACCGGCGCGAAGTTCGAGGAGATCCTGGTCGTCACCGACTCGAAGGATCCCGAGGAGAGCGCGTTCTGGCTGGACGAGGATCTGCCGCATGTGCGGCGCTGGGCCGAGACCGAGGAGAGGGTGGCATGAGCGGGACGGAGCTGGCGGGGGCACGCGAGCGCTGGGTGAGCACGGGCGGGGTCGAACTGTGCGTCGTCGAACTCGGCGAGGCGGACCGGCCGACCGTCCTGCTCGTACACGGCTACCCGGACAGCAAGGAGGTCTGGTCGGAGGTCGCCGAGCAGCTGGCGGAGCGCTTCCACGTGGTGCTGTACGACGTACGCGGGCACGGCCGGTCCACGGCCCCGCAGCCGCTGCGCGGCGGGTTCACCCTGGAGAAGCTGACCGACGACTTCCTGGCGGTGGCGGATGCCGTGAGCCCAAACCGGCCGGTGCACCTGGTCGGGCACGACTGGGGCTCCGTCCAGGGCTGGGAGTTCGCCACCGTCAAGCGGACCGAGGGGCGGATCGCCTCCTTCACCTCCATGTCCGGGCCCTCGCTGGACCACTTCGGGCACTGGATCAAGAAGCGGATGCTGCGGCCCACCCCGCGCCGGGCCGCACAGCTGCTCGGGCAGGGCGCCAAGTCCTGGTACGTGTACCTGCTGCACACCCCGGTGCTGCCGGAACTGGCCTGGCGGGGTCCGCTCGGCAAGCGGTGGCCGAAGGTGCTTCAGCGGGTGGAGAACGTTCCGGCCGGCGCGTACCCGACGGCCTCGCTGCCCTCGGACGCGGCGCACGGCGCCTGGCTGTACCGGGACAACATCCGGCCGCGGCTGCGCCGGCCGCGTTCCGACGCCTATGCGCACGTTCCCGTTCAGCTGATCACCCCGACCGGGGACGCCTTCCTGTCGGAGCGGCTCTATGACGACCTGGAGCTGTGGGCGCCGGAGCTGGTGCGGCGGACCCTGCCGGCCAAGCACTGGGTGCCCCGGACCCGGCCCGACCAGCTGGCCGCCTGGATCACCGAGTTCGTGACCGCCAGGGAAGAGGTGCCCGGTCCGGCGCCCGAGCGGCGGGCCCCGGGGCGGTACGCGGACCGGTTCGGCGGGCAGCTGGTCCTGGTGACCGGGGCCGCCAGCGGCATCGGCCGGGCCACGGCCTTCGCGTTCGCCGAGGCGGGTGCCCGGCTGGTGGCCGTGGACCGGGACGCCGAGGGGGCCGCGCGGACCGCGGAGATGGCCCGGCTGATCGGGGCGCCGGAGGCCTGGGGCGAATGCGTGGACGTCAGCGACGAGCAGGCGATGGAGAAGCTCGCCGCGAAGGTCGCCGCCGAATACGGGATCGTGGACGTCCTGGTCAACAACGCCGGGATCGGACTGTCGGGGGCCTTCCTCGACACCAGCTCCGAGGACTGGCGGAAGGTCCTGGACGTCAACCTGTGGGGGGTCATCCACGGCTGCCGGATATTCGGCCGCCAGATGGCCGACCGCGGGCAGGGCGGGCACATCGTCAACACCGCCTCGGCCGCCGCCTACCTGCCGTCCAAGACCCTGCCCGCGTACTCGACCTCCAAGGCCGCGGTGCTGATGCTGTCCGAGTGCCTGCGCGCCGAGCTGGCCTCCCGGTCGATCGGGGTCTCCGCGATCTGCCCCGGCATCGTCAACACCAACATCACCTCCACGGCCCGGTTCGCCGGGGTGGACGCGGCGGAGGAGAAGCGCCGCCAGCAGCGCTCGGCCCGGCTGTACGGGCTGCGGAACTTCCCGCCGGAGAAGGTCGCCGAGGCGATCCTCGACGCCGTGGTCCACAACCGGGCGGTGGTGCCGGTGACCCCCGAGTCCAAGGGCGCCCTGTTCCTGTCCCGTTTCAGCCCGCGGGTGCTGAGGAGGCTGGCGAGGCTGGAGCCCAGGTTGTGAGCGGGGACCGGGCGGTGGCCAAGGGGCTGCTGCCGGGCTGGAGAGAGCTCGGCATGGCCATATCCCGCTGGTTCCGGCGGTCGTACCATCCCTCGCAGGAAGGCTCGCTGCGCAGGGCGGTCGCGTACCTGGCGGCTTCGCCTGCCGCGCGGGCCGCGGCGGGGGCCATCGACCGAGCCGCCATGGCGTAGGGAGCGAGGATTGTCCGAGCAGGCAGTGGCCGAGTACCGGATCGAGGATCTGGCGCACCACAGCGGTGCCACGGTGCGCACCATCCGCGCGTACCAGGACCGCGGGCTGCTGCCGAAGCCGGAGCGGCGGGGCCGCTCCAATGTGTACCGGGACACGCATCTGGCGCGGCTGCGCCAGATCGCCGATCTGCTGGACCGCGGCTACACCCTGGCCTCCATCAAGGAATTGCTGGAGGCCTGGGACGCGGGCCGCGGGCTGGGCGGGGTACTCGGTCTGGTGGCGGAGGTGCACGGGCCGTGGACGGACGAGGAGGCGGCCCGGATCTCCCGGGAGGAGCTCAACGAGCGGTTCGGCGGCCGGTCCGACGACCTGGCGGTGGACGAGGCCTGTGAGCTGGGGGTGCTGGAGCGGGTCCCGGGGTGCCAGGACGAGTTTCTGGTGCCCTCCCCGCAGGAGCTGGCGGTGGCGGCGGAACTGCATGCCGCGGGGGTGCCGCTGGCGGCGATCACCGGGCATCTGAGGGAGCTGCGCGGGCAGGTGGAGCACATCGCCTCGCGGTTCCTGGAGTTCACCACGGAGCACGTCTTCGCCCGCTACCTGGGCCACCGTCCTCCGACGGACGCGGATGCGACGGAGGCGGCGACCCTGGTGCGCCGGCTGCGCCCGCTGGCGCAGCAGACGGTGGACGCCGAGCTGGCGCGGGCGATGCGGCTCTTCGCGACCCGCCATCTGCAGCGGCATCTGGGGGCGGCGGGCCCGCCGCAGCCCAGCGGCCCGACCCCGGTGGCGCTGCCGGCCGAGACGGTACGGGCGGTGCAGGAGCTGGTGGGGGCCGAGCATGTGGCGGCTTTCGTCCGAGCCGCAACGGAGCGGGAGCTCCAGGCCCGGACGATGAACGATCTGGCGCGTAGGGGCAGTGTCTGACGGCAGGTCCCGCGTGCTCCGTCCACAGGGCGGATCACTCGTTTGCGTGCAATTCCCACCGAATCGGCTGTGGACAAGTCACGCAACCTGTGGACGGTTCAACTGACTGTTTCGTAAGTCTGGTTGAGCGGGGAGGCGGCGGGCCGGTCGGCAGGGGCGGAGGCGGCGGGCCGGCGGCCGTAGAGGACGGCGGCGAGGGTCAGGCCGAGGATCCCGCCGAGCAGCTGGGCGGCGACGAAACCGGGCAGTGATGCGGGGGCGATGCCGGTGAAGGAGTCGGTGAAGGCGCGGCCGACGGTCCCGGCGGGGTTGGCGAAGGAACCGGAGGAGGTGAACCAGATCGCGGCAGCGATGTAGGCGGCGACGGCGGCGGGGATGAGCCGGGGGCGTCCGATGCGGCCGAGGCCCTGGATGACGAGGACCAGGCCGGCGGTGGCGACGATCTCGCCGATGAGCAGATGCCCGCCATCGCGGACCTGGGTGGCGAAGGTGCCGGGGGTGCGGCCGAACATCACTTCCGCGAGCAGGGCGCCGGCGATCGCGCCGCCCGTCTGGGCGGCGGTGTAGAGGAGGGCCTGGCGGCCGGTGAGGCCGTCGGGGTTGCCGGTGCGACGGTCCCACCACGAGGTGAGGGTGACGACGGGGTTGAGGTGGGCCCCGGAGATCGGGCCGAACAGGGTGATGATCAGGCCGAGGCCGATGGCGGAGGCGAGCGAGTTGGCGACCAGGGCCACACCGGTGTCGGCACTGAGAGCGGCAGCCTGGATTCCGGATCCGATCACCACCAGGAGCAGGGCGGCGGTGCCGATGAATTCGGCGACTGCTCGGCGGGCGAGTGAGGCGGGGACGGTCATGGGGGCTCCCTCAAGGGCCGAGGCCGGATGGCAGGTTTACGGAAAATGTATTCCGTATCTTGGAAGTGCGATAGAGGGGGTCCGGGAGGAGCCGGGGGCCGAAAATCACTCCCCGAACCGCCGCCGGCCAGGCACTCTGTGGCCATGGACGAAAAACGCACTGTGAAAGTGTCCAAGTACGTCTCGAAACATTTGCGTCATCAGCCGGAACGCATCGGACTGGTGCTCGACCCGCAGGGCTGGGTGGAGATCGACGATCTCCTGCGCGCCGCCAGGAATCACCGATTCCCCTTCACTCGCGCCGAACTCGACCACGTCGTCGCCTCCAACGACAAACAGCGGTTCGCCGTCGAGGGCACCCGGATCCGCGCCAATCAGGGCCACACCGTCTCGGGTGTGGACCTCGACCTGCCGGAGGCTGAACCGCCCGCCTTCCTGTACCACGGCACCGTCGCCGCAGCGCTGGACGCCATCCGCGCCGAGGGGCTGCGCCCGATGCGCCGCCACCACGTCCACCTCTCCCCCGACCGGGAGACCGCAACCCGGGTCGGCGCCCGCCGAGGCCGTCCCGTGGTGCTCTCCGTGGACGCCGCCGCCATGCGCGCCGCCGGACACGTGTTCCGGATCAGCGCCAACGGGGTGTGGCTGGTGGATGCCGTACCGCCGCAGTTCCTGCGGCTGCCGTAACTCCGCAAATTCCGGAAGAGATTGTCCGACCCTCGCCCTACGCTGATCCCCACGATCTGTGAGGGGGGGTCCTCGCGGTCGCCCAACCCACCGTGCGCACCCGAGGTGACATCTCATGACGCCCGTGAACAATTTCCAGGTCGACCTCCGCGGCCTGGTCGATCTCCTCTCCCACCATCTCTATTCCAGCCCTCGGGTCTACGTCCGCGAACTCCTGCAGAACGCGGTCGACGCCGTCACCGCCCGCCGTACCCTGCCGGGCCACGCGCCGGACGCCGAGGTACACATCCGGCTCACCGCCGCCGACGGCCGGGTCTCCATCGAGGACAACGGCATCGGGCTCACGGCAGATGAGGCACACTCCCTCCTCGCCACCATCGGGCGCAGCTCCAAGCGGGGCGGGGAACACGGCCTGGAGACCACCCGGCAGGAATTCCTCGGCCAGTTCGGCATCGGCCTGCTCGCCTGCTTCGTCGTCGCCCGCCGGATCCGGGTGGTCACCCGTTCCGCGCGCGACCCGAAGGCCGCCCCCGTCGAATGGCTCGCCACCGACGACGGCTCGTACACCGTGCGCGAACTCCCCGACGAGGCCCGCCCCCTGCCCGGCACCACCGTCCACCTCGAAGTCCGTCCGGGCGCCGAGGAATGGACCGCCGCCGCCAAGGTCGAGCAGCTCGCCCGCGACTTCGGCGCCCTCCTGCCGTACGAGATCACCTTCGAGGACGGCACCGACGCCGAGCCCCGCCCGATCACCGACCGGCCGGCGATCTGGGACCGCGCCTTCCCCACCCCCACCGCCCGCCGGGTGGCCCTCTCCGGGCACTGCGCCCAGCTGTTCGGGTTCACCCCGCTCGACACCATCGACCTGGACCTGCCGGTCGCCGGGGTGCGGGGAGTGGCGTACGTCCTGCCCGAGCCGACCAGCCCCGCCCACCGGGCCGGACACCGCGTCCACCTCAAGGGCATGCTGCTCACCGACCGAGCCGACAACCTGCTGCCGGACTGGGCGTTCTTCGTCCGCGCCGTCCTGGACACCGACACCCTGCGGCCCACGGCCTCCCGGGAGAACCTGTACGACGACGAGACCCTCGCCGCCGTCCGGGAGGCCCTGGGCACCCGGATCCGAAGCTGGCTTGCCGAACTGGCCGCGAGCGAACCCGATCGGCTGGCCGCCTTCCTGAGCGTCCATCACCTCGGAGTGAAGTCTCTGGCCCGGCACGACGCCGAGCTGCTGGACCTGATGCTGCCCTGGCTGCCCTTCGAAACCAGTGACGGCTCCATGAGCCTGGAGGAGTTCGCGGCAGCCCACTCCGACATCCACTTCACCCGGACCGTGGAGGAGTTCCGCCAGATCGCCCCGATCGCGGCGGCCCACGGACTCGGTGTGATCAACGCCGGCTACACCTACGACGCCGACCTGCTCGCCCTGCTGCCCACGGTACGGCCCGGAATCAAGGTCGCCGAGCTGGATGCCGGGGCGGTCACCGACCGCCTCGATCCGGTGCCGACCTCCGCCGAACTGGCCTTGGCCGCCTTCCTGGCCACCGCCCGCACCCGGCTGGAGGCACAGAGCTGCGACGTGGTGCTGCGCGCCTTCCAGCCGGTGGCCGTGCCCGCCCTCTACCTCGACGACCGGCAGGCACGGCAGGAACGCGACCGGGCAGCCGCCGCGGAGAGCGCCGACTCCCTCTGGTCGGGCATCCTCGGTGCGCTCCGCGGCTCCGCCCCGCGCGCCCGGCTGGTGCTGAACCACAACAACCCGCTGATCCGCCGGATCGCCGCACTGCCCGACGAGGCCCTGACCGCCACCGCCGTCGAATCCCTCTACGGGCAGGCCCTGCTGATGTCGCAGCGCCCGCTGCGCCCCGCCGACTCCACCCTGCTCAACCGGGCCTTCCTGGGACTTCTGGAATGGGCCACCCACACCACCGACGCCCGGGAGGACGGCGCATGAGCACGATGACCCCCGACGAAGTGCGCCGCGGCCTCCTCGAGAACCGGCAGGCCCCCTACGGCGCCGCACGCAACGCACACGCCGAGGCGCTCAGCGCCGCCGCCGAGGCCACCGGGGACCGCGCCCTGCTCCGCGAGGCCCTGGACAACCAGATCGACGCCTACGAGTTCACCGCCGAGCGGACCAAGATGCTGGTCCCCTTCGCCCGCCTGCTCCAGGAGTACGACCGGGACCCGGCCGCGTTCTCCCCCGGGGAGACGCACTCCCTGTTCTGGCAGTTCAAGTGGGTGGCGACCGCCATCTCCAACTCCCCCGAGATCTCCCTGGAGTCCGCGGCGGGCTGGATCGCCGAGATGGAGCGCCGCTACCGGATCGCCGGATACAGCGAACGGCCGGTCCGCGAGGCCGAGCTCTTCCTCGCCGAGGCGATGGCCGACGACGCCCGCGCACAGAAGGCCGCCGAGGCGTTCATGGCCGCCCAGCGCGACAGCATGAGCGACTGCCATGCCTGCGAGCTCAACACCCAGGGCTGGTTCTGGTCCTACCAGGGCGATGACGCCAAGGCCGTCGAGGTCTGGCAACCGGTCCTCGACGGCGGGCGGAGCTGCGCCGAGGAACCCCACCGCACCCTGGCCCACTCCCTGCTGCCCCTGCTGCGCCTGGGCCGGCTTGACGAGGCCCGCGCGCACCACCTGCGCGGCTACCGGATGGCACGCGGCAACGAAAGCCTGCTCCGCTCCATCGGCAAGCACATCGAGTTCTGTGCACTGACCGGCAATGAATCACGGGGACTGGAGATCCTCGCCGAGCACTCCGCCCACCTGCGTCCGCTTGCCGACCTGGAAGCCCGGGTGACGTTCTACGGCGGGGTCCTCGTCCTGCTGCGCCGACTGACCGAACTCGGTCACGGCGACGGGCCGGCCGTTCCCTTCGAGGGCACCCGGCGGACGGTCCAGGAGCTGTACGAGGTACTGCACGCGGACGCCCTGGACATCGCCCGCCGCTTCGACGCACGCAACGGCAACGCCCGGGTCTCGGAGCGGTTCGCCGAGCGGATCGCGCAGCAGCCGCTGGTGGACCTGCTGCCGCTCGGGGTGCGCAGCAGCACGCTGCCCGCGGCCCCAGCAGCTCCCGCCGCACCGACAGTGCCCGTCCCCCATGTTTCACGTGAAACAACGACCGCGTTCCCCGAGTTGGTGGCCGCAGCCCGCGCCGCCCGCGCCCAGGGGCATCCGGCAGCCGCCGCAGCCTGGGAGGCCGTGTCGGCCCGGGCCGGTGAGGAGCACCTGGACGCGGCACTGGCCGCGGATCTGCTGGAGTACCGGAGCCTGGCAGCCGCGGAGGCCGGGGACCCCTCGGCCCGGGAGCTGCTCGCCGGGGTCCGGGACGCGCACCGTGCTGCCGGGCAGGAGGACCGGGCGGTGCTGGCCGAGCTGCGGCTGGCCTCGGCCGCCGCACAGTTCGGGGCCGACCCGGAGGACATCCGGAAGCTGCTCGCGGTGGCCGCCGCATCGGCGGCGGCGCTGGGGGCGGAGGAACCGCTGCGGGTCCGCCGGATCGCATCGGTGGACCTGCTCCGGATCCGTGTGGAGGCGTACCTGGGCAGAGAGGAACCGGGGGTGGATGCCCGGTCGGCCGCCGACCTGACGGATTTCCTGGCCCTTTTCACGGACACCGAAGACCCCGGGCAACTCGAGGACCTGCTGGGCGACGCCGAGGACATGCTGGCCCGGCTGGCCCTGGCCGAGGGTGAGGCCGAGCGGGCCGAAGCGCTGCTCGCCTCGGCGGCCTCCCGCGGCCTCGACGCGGGCCGGCCGTGGCTGGCCGTGGAGCCGCTCGCCCTGCGGGCCGGGGTGCTGATGTCGCTGAACCGGCCCGGCGAAGCGGTAGAGGCGGCCCGGGCGGCGCTCGGCCACGCCGTCGAGCTGCCCGAAGCGGCACGGCAGGGCGCCGTACGGCTGACCCTGGCGGACCTCCTGCTGCGGACCGGAGAGGCGGTGGAGGCAGCGGCCCACGCTCTGGACGCAGCGCACTGGTTCGACCAGGCCGGGCTGGCGGTCGGCGGCGGAGCTCAGGCCCGGCTGCTGCTGACCCGGGCATACGCCCGGCAGGACCGTACGGCGGAAGCGGCCGAGGTACTGCAGTCGGCGCTGCCGGACCTGCTGGAGCACGGGGAGCACCAGGCGGTGCAGGCCCGGGAGTTCCTGGGGGACCTGCTGCGCGAACTACACGACTCGCGTTCGGCCGCCGAGCAGTACCTGCTGGCGGCGGAGATCACGAAGGACTGGCAGGACCCGCGCCCGCAGGCGGCACTGGCCCATTCGGCGGCGGAAGCGCTGTCCGGAGCCGGGCTGGTGACGGAATCGGTCGCCGCCTACGAACGCGCCCTGGAACTGCACCGGGACGCGGGGGACAACCCGGTGGCGGTCGTCCGCATCCTGCGCTCCCTGGCCTGGCTGTACCTGCGCGAGGAGAACACGGACGCGACAACGGCCCGGGCCAGGGCCCGGATGGAGGAGGCCGCGGAGTTCCTGGACGGGGCGACGGGGCCGGAGCTCAGCTACGAACTCGCCCAGACCTGGCAGCAGCTCGCCCAGATCCTCGATCAGCAGGTGGACGCGCTGAACGAGGAGGCTGAGGAGAACGAAGAGAACGAAGGGGACGAGGCCGGTTCCGGGGACGGGTCCGCCGAGCAGGTGCGCCGGCTGCGCCTGGAGGCGGTGGAGCTCTGGGACCGGGCGGCCACCCTCTACGCCGGCCTCGGTCCCGAGCATCTGCAACAGCGCTTCCACTGCCTGAACGGCGCCGCCTGGACGGACCACGAGCTCGGCCGCGCGGAGGCGGGCGCCACCCGGCTGGAGGCCCTGGCCGCGGAACTCCGCACCCTCCCGGACGGCACGGCCCCGGGCTGGCTGCTCCCCCGTGCGGAGGAGGCAGCCGAGTCCCTGCGCGGCTGACCGCCCCGGCGGTGCCGGCTCAGCCCAGCTGGGCCGGTGCCTCCGTGGCGATCCGCTCGAACACCTTCTCGTCGGCGGCGAACACGGAGTCCTGGATAGGGGAGTGGATCACGATCTCGGTGATGCCGAGCGCGATGTGGCGGCCCGCGAAGTCGACGAACGCATCCAGCGAGTCCATGACCGTGTTCTGCTCGGGCGTGAACCCGGTCAGCAGGATCTTGTCGAGCTCGGCAACGTTCCGCCCGTCCTCGGCGCAGGCCTTGCCGAGCTTCTCCAGCTGCCCGCGAATGGCCGCCACCGACTGCTCCGGGGTGCCCTCCTCGTACAGCTTGGGGTCACCGGTGGTCACCCAGGCCTGCCCGTGCCGGGCGGCCAGCTTCAGGCCGCGCGGGCCGGTGGCGGCCACCGCGAAGGGCAGCCGGGGCCGCTGGACGCAGCCGGGGATGTTCCGGGCCTCCTCCGCCGCGTAGAGCCGGCCCTGCTGGCTGACCGAGCCCTCGGTGAGCAGCCGGTCCAGCAGCGGAAGGAACTCCCCGAAGTGGTCGGCCCTCTCGCGCGGCGTCCAGGGCTCCTGGCCGAGGGTGGTCGCGTCGAAGCCGTTGCTGCCCGCGCCGATGCCCAGCGTGATCCGCCCGCCGGAGATGTCGTCCAGCGAGATGAGTTCCTTGGCCAGGGTGACCGGGTGCCGGAAGTTCGGCGAGGTCACCAGCGTGCCCAGCCTCAGCCGCTCGGTCGCGGTGGCCGCCGCGGTCAGCGTCGGCACCGCACCGAACCACGGCCCGTCGCGGAAGCTTCGCCACGCCAGGTGGTCGTAGGTGTAGGCGGTGTGGAAGCCGAGCTGCTCGGCGCGAACCCAGGCGGCGCGGCCTCCCTCCTGCCACCGACGTACCGGAAGAATCACCGTGCTCAGTCGCAGACTCATGTCACAGAGCCTACGGCCGCCGGAGCGGCACCCTCGAAACATCGCGGCGTCCGAGCCCGCCCGCCATGGGCGAAGATGGACCCGTGACCTCGGCTTCCCAGCGCCCGGACGGGCACGCGCCCATGACCCGGCTCATCGCCACCGACCTCGACGGAACCCTCTTGCGGGACGACAAATCCGTCTCGGAGCGGACCGTCGCCGCGCTCGCCGCCGCGGAGGAGGCCGGGATCGAGGTGTTCTTCGTCACCGGCCGGCCGGCCCGCTGGATGGACGTGGTCAGCGACCACGTCCACGGGCACGGACTCGCCATCTGCGCGAACGGCGCCGCCGTGGTCGACCTGCACGACAACGGCCGGATCATCGAGGTACGGGCGCTGGCCCGGTCTGCCGCGCTCGCCGTGGTGCACGCCCTGCGCGAGGCCGCCCCCGGCACCTCCTTCGCGGTCGAGCTGACCACCGGAATCCACTACGAGCCGCACTACCCGCCGTTCTTCCAGGACCCGGGTGCCACCGTGGCCGCCGCCGAGAAGCTGCTGCACGAGGAGCCCGGCGGCCACGCCGCCCCGGTGCTGAAGCTGCTCGCCCACCACGCGGAGCTCTCCCCGGACGAGTTCCTGGCGCTGGCCCGGTCCGCGGCCGGTGAGTACGGATCCATCACCCGGTCCAGCCCCACCGCCCTGCTGGAGGTCAGCGGGCCCGAGGTGTCCAAGGCCAGCACGCTCGCGATGTGCTGCGCGGAGCGCGGCATCACCGCCGATGAGGTGGTGGCCTTCGGGGACATGCCCAACGATGTGGAGATGCTGAGCTGGGCCGGCACCTCGTACGCCATGGGCAACGCGCATCCGGATGTGATAGCGGCGGCCTCCGGACGGACCGTCGCCAACAACGAGGACGGGGTCGCCGTCGTCATCGAGCGCATCCTCGCCGACCGCACGCCCCCCGCCGAGGGCACCGAGGCGGACACCACGGCGGACAGGGTCTAGAGCGGGGCCTCCCACACCAGGGTGGTGCCGCCGCCGTCCTCGCCGATGCCCGGCCCGTACGAGCTGGAGCCGCCCAGCGCCTCCGCACGGCGGCGCAGGTTCCGCAGTCCGCTGCGCCGGCCGCCTTCCTGGATGCCCACGCCGTCGTCCGCGACCTCCAGCCGCACACCGGGCCGCCCGTCCGGCAGGGTGACGGTGGAATCGAGGACCACCTCGATCCGGGAGGCCTCGGCATGCCGGAAGGCATTCGACAGCGCCTCGCGCAGCGCCGCAATCAGGTTCTTGCCGACCAGCTCGCCGACCACCGCGTCCAGCGGGCCGAGGAACCGGTGCGAGGGCTTGAAGCCGAGGGGCACGGCCGCCATGTTGATCTCGCGGAGCACCCGGGTGCGGAACCCGGACGGCGCCTCGGCCGGCCCCTGCTGCAAGGCGAAGATCGCCGTGCGGATCTCCTGGATGGTCACATCCAACTCGTCGACGGCCTTGCCGACCCCGTCCCGCACCTCGGGCACGACCGACCGGCGCTGCGCGCCCTCCAGCATCATCCCGGTGGCGAACAACCGCTGGATCACCAGGTCGTGCAGATCACGGGCGATCCGGTCACGGTCCTCGTACACCGCGAGCCGCTCCCGGTCGCGCTGCGCCTCCGCCATCATCAGCGCGAGCGCCGCCTGCGAGGCGAACTGGGTGGCCAGGGTCCGCTCGGACTCGCTGAACGGCCGCTTCCCGCGCCCCCGCGGGGTGACCAGCGCCCCCAGCACCCGGCCGCCGCTCTGCAGAGGCAGCATCATGCACGGCCCGTACTGGCTGGTCAGCCGACTGATCGTCCGCGGGTCGGCGGAAACGTCGTCCACAAACACCGGCTCGCCCTGGAGCAGTTTCTCCACCACCGGGCTGTCCCCCGGGATGAGCATCCCAAGCGAGGTCGCCGGGTTCTCGGCGGAGACCGCGACGATCTCCATTCCGCCCTCGCGGGCAGGCAGCATCACGATGCCCGCGGCCGAGTCGGCCAGATGACGGGCCTGTTCGGCGACCACGACCAGCGCGTCGTCGGCGTCCCCGCCCGACAGCAGAGCTGTGGTGACGGCCACCGAGCCGTCGATCCAGCGTTCCCGCTGGGTGGCCGCTTCGTAGAGCCGGGCGTTGCCGATGGCGATGCCCGCCTCGGTGGCCAGCACCCGGACCATGTGCACGTCGTAGTCGGTGAATTCCAGGCCGCCGTGCTTCTCGGCCAGGTAGAGATTGCCGAAGATCTCGCCCTGCACCCGGATCGGGACACCGAGGAAGGTCTTCATTGGCGGGTGGTTCGGCGGGAATCCCGCCGCCCGCGGATCCTTCGTGAGATCGGTGAGCAGCACCGGGTCGGGATGCCGGATCAGCGCACCGAGCAGCCCGCGTTTGCCGTCCGGACGGTGCCCGATGCGCCGGGCCACCTCCTCGGAGATTCCGTAGGTGACGAAGTCGGAGAGCCCCCGTCCCTCGGTGTCGACCACCCCGATGGCCGCATAGCGGGCGTCCGCGAGTTCGGCCGCGGTCTCGCAGATGCGGTCCAGCGTGGAGTGCAGTTCGAGTCCGGTGCCGACCGAGCGCATGGCCTCCAGCAGTTGCGGTACACGGGCGGTGAGCTCGGTGGACAGGCCCTGCAGGCTCCGGGTGGCCTGGGTGGCGGCCTCCAGCGGATCCGGGGGTTCCTGCGACTCCTGCACTGACATGCCCTTGAGCCTAATTAGTCCCTTTTACCGAGGAAAGTCGGCCGGTGCTCCCCCCGCGGTACCGGCTGCCGCGAGATCGGTTTCCCGCTCCCGGTCCAGCATCCTGCGCAGCGGACCCTGGACGGCGACGAGGTCCCCGTACGCTCCGCGCTGGACGATCCGTCCGCCCTCCAGGACCAGCACCTCGTCGACCTCCTCCAGCCCGGCCAGCCGGTGCGTGATCAGCACGGTGGTGCGGCCCTCGGTGGCGGCCAGCAGATCGGTCGTCAGGGCATCCGCGGTCTCCGTGTCCAGGTGTTCGGCGGGCTCGTCCAGGACGAGTACGGGGAAGTCGGCGAGCAGCGCCCGGGCCAGCGCGAGCCGCTGCCGCTGTCCGCCGGAGATCCGCTCGCCATGCTCGCCGACCAGGGTGTCCAGGCCGTCGGGCAGGGCGTCCGCCCAGTCCAGGAGCCGGGCCCCGGCCAGCGCCCGGCGCAGCTCCGGCTCGGTCGCGCCGGGCCGGGCCAGCCGCAGGTTCTCCCGTACGGAGCTGTCGAAGAGGTGGGCGTCCTGGGCGCACAGTCCGACGAACCGGCGCACCTGGTCACCGTCCAGTTCCCGGGCTTCGGTCCCGCCGAGGGTGTAGCCGCCCTCCGAGGCCGCCAGGAAGCGGAGCAGCAGCTGGGCAAGGGTGGTCTTGCCGGAGCCCGAGGGCCCGACGACGGCGATCCGCCGCCCGGCCTCCAGGGTCAGATCGATGCCGTGCACGGCATCCCGTTCCTGGCCGGGGTACCGGGCGGTGATCCCGGTGAGCCGCAGCGGGAAGGGGGAGGCGGGGGGCGCCGCGGGGTGTTCCGGCTCGGCGACCGGGACCGGCGCGTCGAGGACCTCGTACACCCGCTCGGCGCTGCGCCGGACCCGCTGGCGGTACTGGACGGCCAACGGCAGGCCGGTGACGGCCTCGAAGGCGGCGAGCGGGGTGAGTACGACCACGGCCATGGCAACACCGGACAGCCGTCCGTCGGCCACGGCCGCGGCGCCCGCCGCGGCGGCGAGGACCACGGTGAGTCCGCAGACCAGCGCGGACAGGCCGCTGCCGAGTCCGGTGGCGGCGGCGCCGCGAGCGGCGATCGCGGTGAGCGTGCGGTCGCTCGCCCGCACCCCGGCCTTACGGTCGGCCAGCGCGCCGGCGACGGTGAGCTCGGCGGTGCCGGTCAGCAGCTCCGCCACGCGCGTGGCGAGCTCGCCCCGCGCGGGTGCGAGCCGGCGTTCGGCCCGGCGGGCCACGGCGGCGCCGATCAGCGGGACCGCGATACCGGCGGTGAGCAGGCCGAGCGCGAGCACCGCGCCGGCCTCGGGCAGCAGCCAGGCGGTGAACGCGACCGAGCCGGTCCCGACGAGAAGGGCGGTGCCGACCGGCAGCAGCCAGCGCAGCCAGTAGTCCTGCAGGGCATCGGCGTCGGCAACGAGCCGGGCCAGCAGATCCCCGCGCCGCTGCTCGCGCAGTCCGGCGGGGGCGATCCGCTCGAGCCGCCGGTACACGGAGACCCGCAGGTCGGCGAGCATCCGCAGGACGGCATCGTGGGAGACCAGCCGCTCGGCATACCGGAACACCGCCCGCCCGATCCCGAAGGCGCGGGTCGCCGTGACGGCCATCATGAGGTAGAGCACGGGCGGCTGTTCGGAGGCCCGTGAGATCAGCCAGCCGGACACCGCCATCAGGCCGACGCCGCACCCGACGGCCAGCGCCCCGAACAGCAGCCCCAGCCCGAAGCGCCCGCGCGAGGCACGGGCGGCGGCCCGGACCCGCGCCAGCGGATTCCGGCCCCCGGACACGCCCCGCGGCGCGGCGAACCCCGACTCCGGCACACCACTGCCGGCCGCAGAGCCGGCCTCGGCCCCACCCTCGGACCCGGACCCAAGGATCCAGGCCCCGGGATCCGACACCTCCGTCGGCCGCGAACCAGTCGGCTGCGAACCAGCGGCATCGACGGCACCGGCAACACCCGGCGCCGCACCGACACCCACACCCGCGCGCCCGGCACCCGCACCGGCAGCCGCAGCCCCAGCCCCAACCGGCGTCAGCCGGACCACCCGGTCCGCGACGGCCAGCAGCGCCGGCCGGTGCACCACCAGCAGAACGGTCCGCCCCACGGCGAGCCGCCGTACCGCGTCCACCACGCCCGCTTCGGTCTCGCCGTCCAGTGCCGCCGTCGGCTCGTCCAGCAGCAGCACCGGCCGGTCGGCAAGGAAGGCCCGGGCCAGGGCCAGCCGCTGGCGCTGACCGGCGGACAGGCCGATCCCGCCCTCGCCGAGCACGGTCGAGGCACCCCGCGGCAACGCGGCCACGAACTCCCAGGCCCCTGCCTCCCGCAGGGCCGCGGCCACGGCTTCCTCGGTCGCCCCGGGCCGGGCCAGCCGTACGTTCTCGGCGATCGTCCCGGCGAACAGATGGGGCCGCTGCGGCACCCAGGCGATCCGCGACCGCCACTCCTCCAGACCGGCCGGTGAGAGCTCCGCCAGGTCCGTGCCCCCGGCCCGCACCCGCCCCTCGGACGGTGCCGTGAACCCCAGCAGGACCGACAGCAGGGTGGACTTGCCCACCCCGCTCGGCCCGGTGACGGCCACACACTCGCCCGGTCCGACCTTCAGGGTGACCGGGCCGGGGGAGGCCTCCGCCCGGCCGGGGTACCGGACCGCCACGCCCTCGACGGACAGCTCCACCGGGCCGGCCGGAACCACGGCCGAGCCGCTGCCGGCCGGCAGCGGGGTCTCCAGCACCTCGAAGATCTCCTCGGCCGCGGCGAGCCCCTCCGCAGCCGCGTGGTACTGCGCGCCCACCTGGCGCAGCGGCAGATAGGCCTCCGGCGCCAGGATCAGGATCACCAGGCCCGTGTACAGGTCCAGCTCGCCGTGGACCAGGCGCATGCCGATGGTGACGGCCACCAGCGCCACCGAGAGGGTGGCGAGCAGCTCCAGTGCGAACGAGGAGAGGAAGGCGATGCGCAGGGTCCGCACGGTCGCCCGCCGGTACTCGGCGGTGATGGTGCGGATCGCCTCGGCCTGCGCCTTGGCCCGGCCGAACACCTTGAGCGTCGGCAGTCCGGCCACCACGTCGAGGAAGTGCCCCGACAGCCGGGACAGCAGCCGCCACTGCCGGTCCATCCGGGCCTGGGTGGCCCAGCCGATGAGGACCATGAACAGGGGGATCAGCGGCAGGGTGACCACGATGATCGCCGCCGACACCCAGTCCTCGGTGACGATCCGGGCGAGCACCGCCACCGGGACCACCACGGCGAGCCCCAGTTGGGGCAGGTAGCGGGAGAAGTAGTCGTCGAGTGCGTCCACACCCCGGGTGGCCACCGCCACCAGCGAGCCGGTCCGCCGGCCGCTGAGCCAGCCCGGCCCCAGCTCGGCGGCCCGGTCCAGCAGCCTGCCGCGCAGCTCCGACTTCACCGCCGCGCTGGCCCGGTGTGCGGCCAGTTCGGTCAGCCAGGCCACCAGGCCGCGCCCCAGCGCCACGGCCGCGAGGAGCAGCAGCGGCGTCCGGAGGGCGGCCCCGTCGAGGCCCTGCTCGAAGGCTCCGACCACGATCTCGGCGATCAGCATCGCCTGCCCGACGACCAGCCCCGCCCCGGCCAGGCCGAGGGCCACCACCGCGCCGAGGAAGAGGCGGGTGGAGCGGGCGTACCGGAGCAGGCGCGGGTCGATCGGTTTCACGTGAAACATGCCCCCTTGAGAGCAGGGTCAGTGGGCGGCGTCGGCGATGTGCTGGGTACCGATCCGCTTGCGGAACACCCAGTAGGTCCAGCCCTGGTAGAGCAGCACCACCGGCGTGGCGATGGCCGCCAGCCAGGTCATGATCTTCAGGGTGTACGGGCTGGACGAGGCGTTGGTGACCGTGAGGTTCCAGGCTTCGTTCAGGGAGGAGGGCATGACGTTCGGGAAGAGCGTCAGGAACAGCATCGTGAAGGCAGCCGCGATGGTGACTCCGGACAGCGCGAACGACCAGCCTTCACGGCCCGCGAGGTTGGCGCCCAGGGCGCCCGCCAGCGCGAGCACCGACACGATCATCGCGGCCAGGCTGGTGGCATCGCCCCGAGAGACCTGGGTCCAGATCAGGAAGACCAGGGTCAGCACGGCAGTGGCGACACCCAGCCGGGTGGCGAGCTGCCGCGCGCGGTCCCGGATGTCACCGACCGTCTTGAGCGAGGCGAAGACCGCGCCGTGGAAGGTGAACAGGGTGAGGGTGACCAGTCCGCCCAGGAGCGAGTAGACGTTCAGCAGATCCCCAAGGGAGCCGACGTACTCCATCTCGGAGTCGATCTTCACCCCGCGCACCATGTTGGCGAAGGCCACGCCCCACAGGAACGCTGTGGTCAACGAGGTCCAGAAGATCGCGTGTTCCCAGTTCGTCTGCCACCGGTCTCCCGGCCGCTTGACCCGGTACTCGAAGGCGACGCCCCGGACGATCAGGCAGACCAGGATGAGCAGCAGCGGCAGGTAGAAGCCGGAGAACAGGGTGGCGTACCACTCGGGGAAGGCGGCGAAGGTCGCGCCTGCGGCGCTGAGCAGCCAGACCTCGTTCCCGTCCCAGACGGGCCCGATGGTGTTGATCAGAACGCGCTTCTCGGTACGGTCCCGGGCCAGCAGCTTGGTCAGGACGCCGATACCGAAGTCGAAGCCCTCGAGGAAGAAGTAGCCGATCCACAGGACGGCGATGAGTACGAACCAGACATCGTGGAGTTGCATGGTGTGGTCTCCTCAGCCTCAGTACGAGAAGGCCATCGGCCGGTCGGCGTTCTTGTCGTCGCCGCCGATCTTGGTGGGCGGGTTGAGGTCGGAATCGGTGAGCTCGGGCGGTCCGGCCTTGACGTACTTGACGAGCAGCCGGACCTCGATCACCGCGAGCACGGCGTACAGCAGGGTGAAGCCGATCATCGAGGTGAGGATCTCGCCCTGGGAGACGCCGGGGGAGACCGCGTCCCTGGTCCGCAGGACTCCGTAGACCACCCACGGCTGACGGCCCATCTCGGTGAAGATCCAGCCCCAGGCGGTGGCGATCAGCGGGAAGCACATGGTCCAGAGCGCGAGCAGCCAGTACCAGTTGGTGAACCTGGGGCTCAGCGCCTTCTTGTACAGGACCAGATGCGGGACCTCGTCCTCACCGGTGCGCAGAGCGGTCGGCAGCATGAACTTCTTGCGGGTCAGCCACAGGCCCAGCACGCCGATCGCGACGGAGGCCATGCCGAAGCCGATCATCCACCGGAAGCTCCAGTAGGCGACGGGGATGTTGGGCCGGTAGTCGCCGGGTCCGTACTTCTCCTGCTCGGCCTTGTTGACGTCGTTGATGCCCGGGACGAACGAGGTGAAGTCGTCGTTGGCCAGGAAGGACAGCAGGCCCGGGATCTCTATCGCGACCTTGTTGTGGCCCTTTTCGACATCGCCGTACGCAAAGACGGAGAACGGAGCGGGCGCTTCGCCGTCCCAGAGGGCCTCGGCGGCGGCCATCTTCATCGGCTGCTGCTTGAACATGACCTTGCCGAGCAGGTCGCCGCTGAGGGCGGTGCCCATGCCGGCGATGATCAGGGTGACCAGGCCGAGCCGCAGCGAGGTCCGCATCACCGGGATGTGCTTCTTGCGCGCCAGGTGGAAGGCGGCGATGCCGACCATGAACGCGCCGCCGACCAGGAAGGCGGCCGTGATGGTGTGGAAGAACTGGGTGAGTGCGGTGTCCTGGGTGAGCACCAGCCAGAAGTCGGTGAGCTCGGCCCGGCCCCGCTCCTCGTTGATCCGGTAGCCGACCGGGTGCTGCATCCAGGAATTGGCCGCGAGGATGAAGTACGCGGACAAGACGGTGCCGATCGAGACCATCCAGATGCAGGCCAGGTGGATCTTCTTCGGCAGCTTGTCCCAGCCGAAGATCCACAGCCCGATGAAGGTGGATTCGAAGAAGAACGCGATCAGCGCCTCGAAGGCCAGCGGGGCCCCGAAGATGTCACCGACGAATCGCGAGTAGTCGGACCAGTTCATGCCGAACTGGAACTCCTGGACGATGCCGGTGACGACACCCATCGCGATGTTGATCAGAAACAGCTTGCCCCAGAACTTGGTGGCCTTGAGGTACTTCTCGTTCTCCGTTCGCACCCAGGCGGTCTGCAGCCCGGCGGTGAGCGCCGCCAGCGAGATCGTCAGGGGAACGAAGAGGAAGTGGTAGACGGTGGTGATACCGAACTGCCAGCGCGCCAATGTCTCCGGCGCCAAAGCTAGGTCCACGTCGTCTTCTCCTTGTCGTCGCCGTGGTCACAGCGGGCAGTCTGCCTGGCGGGTTCCACCCCATATAGGGAGGAAGCAGGACACGCTTGTGAACGCGTTCACATTCACAAGCATTATGGCGCACTGCTTTTCGGAGCTTTGCGGCGGGGGTGCCCCTAGCCAAGGATTTCAACAGATTGTTGAATTGGGCCATGCAGATACGAATCTCCTGGCCCGCCGGCCAGCTCACCGCAACCCTCGACGAAACCCCCACCGCCAAGGCCCTGGCCGCGGCGCTCCCGATCTCCGCCAGCGCCCACACCTGGGGCGAGGAGGTCTACTTCGACACCGGCGTCTCGGTGGCCCTGGAGCACGACGCCCGGCAGGTCGTCGACCCCGGCACCGTGGCCTTCTGGACCGAAGGGGACGCACTCGCCCTCCCCTACGGCCCCACCCCCATCTCGCGCGGAGGCGAGAGCCGCCTGGCGAGCCCCTGCAATGTGCTGGGCTCCTTCGACGGCGACCCCCGCCTCCTGGCCACCGTCCGCGACGGCGACCCCATCCGCGTAGAGCCGGCCTGAGGCCGGCGCGGAACTACAGCTCCTTCGCGGAACTACAGCTCCTTGAAGAAGGCCTCCGCCGTGTGCAGGAAGAGGTCGTTCGCCTCGGTCTCACCGATCGTGACCCGCAGGCCCTCGCCCGCGAAGGGCCGGACCACCACACCGGCCTTCTCGCAGGCCGCCGCGAACGCAGCGGTCCGCTCGCCCAGCCGCATCCACACAAAGTTCGCCTGGGTCTCCGGAACCACCGTCCAGCCCTGGGCCAGCAGGGTCTCGTAGACCCGGTTCCGCTCGCAGACCAGCGAGCCGACCCGCCCCAGCAGCTCGTCCTCGGCACGCAGCGAGGCCACCGCCGCGTCCTGGGCCAGCTGGCTGACGCCGAAGGGCACCGCCGTCTTGCGCAGCGCCGCGGCCACCGGCTCGTGCGCCACCGCGAAGCCCACCCGCAGGCCGGCCAGGCCGTACGCCTTGGAGAAGGTCCGCAGCACCGCGACGTTCGGCCGGTTGCGGTACAGCTCGATGCCGTCCGGCACCTCGGTGTCCCGGATGAACTCCTTGTACGCCTCGTCCAGCACCACCAGCACGTCCGACGGCACCCGGTCCAGGAACCGCTCCAGCTCCGCCCGGCGCACCACGGTGCCGGTGGGGTTGTTCGGGTTGCAGACGAAGATCAGCCGGGTCCGCTCGGTGATGGCGTCCGCCATCGCGTCCAGGTCGTGCACATCGCCCGCGGTCAGCGGGACCTGCACCGGCGTCGCCCCGGAGATCTGCGTGATGATCGGGTACGCCTCGAAGGACCGCCAGGCGTAGATGACCTCGTCACCCGGACCGGCCGTCGACTGGATCAGCGACTGGGCCACGCCCACCGAACCGGTGCCGGTGGCGATGTGCTCCACCGGTACGCCGAACCGCTCGGCCAGCTCGTTCACCAGGCCGGTGCAGGCCATGTCCGGGTAGCGGTTGAAGTTCCCGGCCGCCGCCACCGCCTGCTCCAGCACCCCCGGCAGCGGCGGATACGGGTTCTCGTTGGAGGACAGCTTGTACGCGACCGGTCCCCCGGCTGCGGCCGGCTTGCCCGGTTTGTAGGTGGGGATGCCATCCAGCTCGGCGCGCAGCTTCGGGCTCTTCTCGCTCACCGCAGGTCCTCCTCGACCTTCCCGTACAACTCAATACTGCTCACCTTATGAGGATTCCGCCCGGCCGAAAATGGTGGGCGCCAGGAAAGAGGGGGAGCGCGTACATATATGCACGCGCTGGTGGCCCGCGCCGTGGCGCGCGTCCCTCGTACAGGTGAGTTGAGGACCGCCCGCGACCTCTCCGATTTGGCATGCCCGGACCCGACGACAAGCGGGGTCGTCACTCAGAGCACACAACACCCTTTATTTCCAAGGTCATTGTGGGTGGCGAACCATGCAGAATCGTGCCTGTCAACGCGTGCATATGCATCCGGACCAGCCACCCCACCGAGCCCTACTATCGGCTCGCCATGACAGCAGCAGGGAAGCATCAGGTGAGCCGGACCGAGACCACCCGGCGGGCCGCCGGCCGACAGGGCCGGGCCGGCATCAGGGACGTGGCGGCAGCGGCCGGCGTCTCGATCACAACCGTCTCCGACGCGCTCAATGGCAAGGGCCGGCTCCCGGACGCCACCCGCCGCCACGTCCGCGAGGTCGCCGACCGGCTGGGCTACCGCCCCTCCGCCGCCGCCCGCACCCTCCGTACCGGAAAGTCCGGCCTGATCGGCCTGACCGTGACGACGTACGGGGATGAACCTTTCACCTTCACCGAGTTCGCCTACTTCGCCGAGATGGCCCGGGCCGCCACCTCCGCCGCGCTCGCCCGCGGCTACGCCCTGGTCATCCTCCCCGCCACCTCCCGCCACGACGTCTGGTCCAACGTGGCCCTCGACGGCACCGTGGTCATCGACCCCTCCGACCACGATCCCGTGGTCTCCGAGCTGGTCCGCCAGGGCCTGCCGGTGGTCTCCGACGGGCGCCCGGCCGGCTCCCTCCCCGTCACCGCCTGGGTCGACAACGACCACGAAGCGGCCGTCCTCAACCTGCTCGACCACCTCGCCGCCGCCGGCGCCCGCCGGATCGGACTGCTCACCGGCACCACCACCGACACCTACACCCGGCTCTCCACCACCGCCTACCTCAGCTGGTGCGACCGGGTCGGCCAGGATCCCGTCTACGAGTCCTACCCCGCCCACGACCCGTGCGCCGGAGCCGTGGCCGCCGACCGGCTGCTCGCCCGGCCCGACCGCCCCGACGCCGTCTACGGGCTCTTCGACCCCAACGGCACCGACCTGCTGGCCGCCGCCCGCCGCTACGGCCTGCGCGTCCCCGAGGACCTGCTGCTGGTGTGCTGCAGCGAGTCCACCGTGTACGCGAACACCGAGCCGCCGATCACCACCCTCTCCCTCAAACCGCGCCGGATCGGAACCGCCGTGGTGCAGCTCCTGATCGATGCGATCGAGGGGGTCGACACCGGCCGGCCGGTGGAACAGGTGGTCCCGACCGAACTGATCGTCAGGACTTCTTCGCAGCGCAGGAAGCCCCGGACCACCGTCAGTCCGCCCCGCTCGCCGGCCCGCGACTGAGGCAATTCGGGAGAAAATAGGCGGAAGGCCCGGTTCCGCCCAGGATTCACCACCCCTGGTGCGTCACAGAGCGCGAGCTGCATTCCTATGATGGGCGCACGACATCACGGACCCTCCGGTCAGGAGGGCAGGAGGGTCCGCAGGTGTACGGCAGCGCGACGGTGGTGGAGGGGTCGATGACTCAGGGGGCCGGTCAGGGACCCGTAGTGCGGACGGACACGCTGCGGGACTTCCGAGTCCCCGCCGCCCCGGCCGTCACCGAGGCACCCGTGTACGGCGAATACCCCGCCTATTACGAGGACACCGCGCCCGTACCACCGGCCGTGCCACCCGCCGTTCCGTCCCAGCACGGGTACCGGCCCGCGTACGACGGACCCGACCCCCGCAGCGGCCAGGCGGCCCCGGTGGGCCAGGCGGGCCCCGTGAGCCGGACGGGCCCGGAGGGGTACGAGGAGCACGCGGAGTACGAGGACCCCGAGGGCTACACCCCGACCCAGCGCGACCTCCCGATCATCGGGCGCGGCGCGGCCGGCGGCCCCGGGGACACCGTCCAGGTCCAGTACGTCCCCCAGGACGCGCCGGACCAGGGCACCGGCCCCGGCCCGCTCTACGTGGTCGGGGATGTCCACGGCTACCTCGACGAGCTCGTCACCGAACTCCACGCCCAGGGCCTCATCGACGCCGACGGCCGCTGGTCCGCCGGCACCGCCCGGCTCTGGTTCCTCGGCGACTTCACCGACCGCGGCCCCGACGGCATCGGCGTCATCGACCTCGTGATGCGGCTGTCCGCCGAGGCCGCCGCCGCCGGCGGCTACTGCAAGGCCCTGATGGGCAATCACGAACTGCTCCTCATCGGCGCCAAGCGGTTCGGGGACACCCCCGTCTCCTCCGGCGCCGGCACCGCCACCTTCCAGGCCGCCTGGCTGCTCAACGGCGGTCAGCGCACCGACATGGAGCGCCTGGAGGACGTCCACCTCCAGTGGATGTCCCGGCTGGACGCGGCAGTCCTGGAGGACGGCCATCTGCTGCTGCACTCCGACACCACCGCCTACCTCGACTACGGCGACTCCATCGAGGACGTCAACGACAAGATCCACGAGCTGCTCAACCTCAACGACGCGGACGAGACCTGGGACCTGTTCCGCAAGTTCACCAAGCGGTTCGCCTTCCGCGACCAGGAGACCGGCCCCCTCGCGGTCCGCGAACTGCTGGACACCTACGGCGGCACGCGCGTGGTGCACGGGCACAGCCCCATCCCCTACCTGCTGGGCGAGGTCGGCACCGAGGACGGCGACGAAAGCCGCGGACCGGAGGCGGTGGACGGCCCGCACGTGTACGCGGACGGCCTCGCGATCGCCATGGACGGCGGAGTGACCATGGCCGGGAAACTCCTGGTCGTACAACTTCCGTTGAACGACTGATGGTTGCCATTTACGACAACCCCCTGTCAGTGGATGGCGCGATCGCTCTACCATCGCTCTATCCGTAGCAGGCTCTCCTCCGTTTGTGCCGGTCGCCCGGTGTGTCGCGCGGGCGGCACCGGCCCCTTCGGAGCATCGGGGGATGCACATGAACAACGCTGGGCACCTGCTGGCCGAAGACCGCCCGGAGTTCGATCGACTCCTCGACGAAGTACTGCGCACCGCGCACGATCGGCCCGAGCTCACCGCGCTCGGCGAACGCCTCAACGCGGAGCAGCTCCGCACCATGGCGACCAACGCCAGTGTGCTGCTGACCACCGCCGCCGCTGCCGAGTACGACCACTACGTGAAGGTACGGGGAGAACTGCGCGAGGCGGCCCTCGCGGCGCACTCGGCACACTCGGCGGCGGCCGATGTCGCGGCGGACGGCCCGGCCGGAGCGGGCATCGGCGCGATGGTCGCGGTGCTGGCCCCGGTCCTGGCCGGCACCGCCATGGTGATCTTCCTCCTGGTGGGCTGGATCATGAAGATGGTCGAGCCCGAGCCCGCCTTCGCCGAAACGATCCTCACCGCCGGATGGCTGTTCGGGGCACTGACCGTGGTGGGCCTGCTGTTCGCGGTGGTCGGCCTGCTGGTCACCGCCGTCCGCAACCGGGCGACGGAAGTGGCGGCCGATGCGTCGGAAACAGTGTCGGAGGAGGTCCTGCAGGCCCGCGAAGCCTGGCAGCACGCCCTGCTGGAGCGGGGCATCCTGCCGTTCCTGCGGGAGGCACTGGCCGATCCGGGGCCGGCCGGCGTTCCCGTACCGCGTACGCCGAAGGCCGGGCGCATCCCCGACCTGGGCTACACCCGGCCCGACTTCACCAGCCCGGGACCACCCTCACAGGGGTCCCGGCCCGGCTACACGGCCCCGGACTTCAGCAGTCCGGACTTCGACGGCCCCGCCTTCGGCCACCCCGACTCCGGCGACCCCGAGCACGAGCGGGACTAGGCGCGGACACCGACATCTGCACCGGCACCGGCACCGGCTAGCGGTCCCCGACGGGCCGACGCCGCAGGGCGGGCTCGGTCAGGGCGGCGGGCCGCCAGGCGCCGTCCGCCTGGTACAGGTTGGTACCGGGCGGCACGATCGCGTCGATCCGGTCGAGGGTCTCGTCGTCCGGCACCACCGACACCCCCTTCACCAGGGAGCGCAGCTGCTCCATGGTGCGCGGCCCGATGATCACCGAGGTGACCGCCGGGTGTACGAGCGGGAAGGCGACGGCAAGCTCCGGCAGGCTGCACCCGATGTCCTCCGCGACCTCGATCAGCTGTCCGGCAGCCGCCAGCTTGGCCAAGTTGCCGGGGATGGCGGGATCGAAGCGGGCCGGCGTCAGTGCGGCCCGCCCCCTGGTCAGGTCCACCTCCCGGCCCGGCCGGTACGCCCCGCTGAGGAATCCGGAGGCCAGCGGGCTCCAGGTCAGCACCCCCATCCCGTACCTCCGGGCGACCGGCAGCACGTCCTTCTCCACCCCGCGCGCGAGGATCGAGTACGGCGGCTGCTCGGTGCGGAAGCGCGGCAGCCCCCGCCGCTCGGACACGTGGTGGGCCTCGGCGATCTCCTCGGCGGGGAAGCTGGAGCAGCCGAAGGCGCGTATCTTCCCCTCCCGCACGAGGTCCCCGAGCACGCCGAGGGTCTCCTCGATGTCCGTCCGGGGGTCGGGCCGGTGCACCTGGTACAGGTCGATCCAGTCCGTGCCGAGCCGGGTGAGGCTCTCCTCCACCGCCTGCACCAGCCAGCGCCGCGAGTTCCCGCTCCGGTTGCGGCCCTCACCCATCGGGAAGTGCCCCTTGGTGGCAAGCACGACATCCTCGCGCCGGCGCCCCTTGAGCGCCTTGCCGACGATCGTCTCGGACTCCCCCGCGGAGTACATGTCGGCGGTGTCGACGAAGTTGATGCCCTCGTCGAGGGCCGCGTGGATGATCCGTACGCAGTCCTCGTGGTCGGGGTTGCCGACCGCCCCGAACATCATCGTGCCGAGGCAGTGCACGCTCACCTCGATGCCGGTCCCGCCCAAGTTCCTGTATCGCATCGTCATACCGGCGCACCCTACGAGTTGGAGTGCACTCCAGCTCAACCCCTGGCGCGGCAACACACGGCGCTGCCCGGGAGATCCGTCGTGGATCTCCCGGGCAGCGCCATTCCCCCCGGTCGGTGGCTCGCGGTCACCCGCCCTCGGGTCAGTCCGCCAGCGGCAGGTAGACCCGGTTGCCCGCAGCGGCGAACTCGGCGGACTTCTCCGCCATGCCCGCCTGGATCTCGTCGGCCTTCAGGTCCCCGCCGTGCTCACGGCGGATGTCCTGGGAGATCTTCATCGAGCAGAACTTCGGACCGCACATGGAGCAGAAGTGCGCGGTCTTGGCCGGTTCGGCCGGAAGCGTCTCGTCGTGGAACTCACGGGCCGTGTCCGGGTCCAGGGCCAGGTTGAACTGGTCCTCCCAGCGGAACTCGAAGCGGGCGTCCGACAGGGCGTCGTCCCATTCCTGGGCACCCGGGTGGCCCTTGGCCAGGTCCGCCGCATGCGCCGCGATCTTGTATGTGATGACACCGGTCTTCACGTCGTCGCGGTTGGGCAGGCCCAGGTGCTCCTTGGGCGTCACGTAGCAGAGCATCGCCGTGCCCCACCAGGCGATCATCGCGGCGCCGATGCCCGAGGTGATGTGGTCGTAGGCCGGGGCGACGTCCGTGGTCAGCGGGCCCAGGGTGTAGAACGGGGCCTCCTCGCAGATCTCCTGCTGGAGGTCGATGTTCTCCTTGATCTTGTGCATCGGGACGTGGCCCGGGCCCTCGATCATCGTCTGGACGTTGTGCCGCTTGGCGATCGTGTTCAGCTCGCCCAGCGTCTTCAGCTCGGCGAACTGTGCCGCGTCGTTGGCGTCCGCGATGGAGCCGGGGCGCAGCCCGTCGCCCAGCGAGTACGTGACGTCGTACGTCGCCAGGATGTCGCAGAGCTCCTCGAAGTTCGTGTAGAGGAAGTTCTCCTTGTGGTGCGCCAGGCACCAGGCCGCCATGATCGAGCCGCCGCGGGAGACGATGCCGGTCTTGCGGCGGGCGGTCAGCGGGACGTACGGCAGCAGCACGCCGGCGTGCACCGTCATGTAGTCGACGCCCTGCTCGGCCTGCTCGATGACCGTGTCCTTGTAGATCTCCCAGGTCAGGTCCTCGGCCTTGCCGTCGACCTTCTCCAGCGCCTGGTAGAGGGGCACGGTGCCGATCGGCACGGGGGAGTTGCGCAGCACCCATTCGCGGGTGGTGTGGATGTTGCGGCCGGTGGAGAGGTCCATGACCGTGTCCGCGCCCCAGCGGGTCGCCCAGGTCATCTTCTCCACCTCCTCCTCGATGGAGGAGGTCACAGCGGAGTTGCCGATGTTGGCGTTGACCTTCACCAGGAACCTCTTGCCGATGATCATCGGCTCGATCTCCGGGTGGTTCACGTTCGCCGGCAGCACCGCGCGGCCGGCCGCGATCTCCTCGCGGACGACCTCGGGGGAGACGTTCTCGCGGATCGCGACGTACTCCATCTCCGGGGTGATCTCGCCGCGGCGGGCGTACGCGAGCTGGGTGACGGCCTGGCCGTCGCGGCCCCGGCGGGGCTGCCGGGGCCGGCCCGGGAAGACCGCGTCGAGGTTCTTGAGGCCACCGCGCGGCGAGGTGTGCTTGATGCCGTCGTCCTCCGGGCGGACCGGGCGGCCGGCGTACTCCTCGGTGTCACCGCGGCCGATGATCCAGTTCTCGCGCAGCGGCGCGAGTCCGCGCCGGACGTCGGTCTCGATCTGCGGGTCGGTGTACGGGCCGGAGGTGTCGTACAGCGTGACGTCGCGGCCGGTGGTCAGGTGGACCTGGCGAACCGGCACCTGAATGTCGGGGCGGGATCCCGTGACGTATCCCTTGTGCCAGCCCGGCTTGCGCTCGGCCTGACCGGCCTGATCGGCCTGGCCGTCCTGGCTGGTGGCAGGCGTGCGTGCATCCTGAATGGTCATGAGACCTATCTCCCTACGCCGGCATTACCCGGTAACAGGTTCGGCGGTCGGCGCAGCCTCCTCCCGTACGTGCGTACGGTGATCAGCGCCCTCTCAGCCCGGTGCTCCGAGCTCCCGCGTTGTGCAAAGTAGCCCCCACGCTAGCGTCATGTGTGGCGTGCTGAACAGTGGGCCCCCTCATCTCTTGCGATGATCAGGCGGTGACGCCCATGCCTCAGCCCCCCAACGACCCCATGGATCCCACTGGCCACTTCGGCCACGGGGAGCACGGAGACGGCCCGGATCACGGCCAGGATCACGGACCGGGAAACGGACCCGGAAACGGGCCAGGAAACGGACATGCGCACGGGCACGGTCACAGTCACGGGCACAGTCACGGGCACGGGCCGGCGGCCCCCGTCTCGCAGCATCTGCGGAGGGTGATCGCCGCTGTCCTGGTCCCCTTCGCCACCGCTGTCGTGGTCGGTCTGGTGGTGCTGTGGCCGGGCGGCGCTCCTGCCCACGAGCGCACCGGAGTCGGCTTCGACCGGCAGACCCAGCAGGCCACCGTGATCGCCCTGCAAACGGTTGACTGTGCATCAGTGAACGCCGCTCAGGTGCCGCCCACCGGGAACCCCACCGCACCGCAGGGGCGCGAGGCGCAGGCCGGACAGAACGGCCAGTGCAAGAAGGCCACGGTCGAGATCGGCACCGGCCCGGACCGGGGCCGCACCTTCGTCGAGGTCGTCCAGCCCGGCGCCCCGCGACAGCTGGAGAAAGGTCAGGGAGTGGTCGTCGCGTACGCGCCGGACGCCCCGCGGGACCTCCAGTACTCGGTGATCGACGTGAACCGGAAGTTCCCGATCGCCCTGCTCGCCGGCGTCTTCGCCCTCGTGGTGGTCGCGGTCGGCCGACTCCGCGGAATGTTCGCACTGATCGCACTCGCGATCAGCTTTGGCATCCTGACCCTATTCATCCTGCCGGCCATCCTGCAGGGCTCGAACCCGTTGGTCGTCGCGGTGGTCGGGGCCAGCGCCATCATGCTGATCGCCCTCTACATGTGCCACGGCCTGACCGCCCGCACCTCGGTCGCCGTGCTCGGCACGCTGGTCTCGCTGCTCCTGATCGGGGTGCTGGGCTCACTGCTCATCGACTGGGCGTTCCTGTCCGGCAACACCGACGACAACACCGGGCTGATCCACGGGCTCTACCCGGACATCGACATGAGCGGCCTGCTGCTCGCCGGTGTGATCATCGGATCGCTCGGCGTGCTCGACGACGTGACGATCACTCAGACCTCGGCGGTCTGGGAACTGCACCAGGCCGATCCGAAGATGGGACCGCGCGAGCTCTACCGGGCGGGGATCCGGATCGGCCGCGACCACATCGCGTCCGTGGTCAACACCCTGATCCTCGCCTATGCGGGTGCGGCCCTCCCGCTGTTGCTGCTGTTCTCGATCGCCAACAGCAGCATGGGGGCGGTTGCCAACAGCGAGCTGGTTGCGGAGGAGATCGTCCGGACCCTGGTGGGCTCCATCGGACTGGTGGCCTCGGTTCCGGTGACCACGGTGCTGGCGGCCCTGGTGGTCTCGGCGGACCGGCCGGAATCCCCGGCCACCGCCTCGGCCGCGGCGGCCGGTTCGGTCGGCTCGGCCGGGTCGGGCACGGGCCGCGGCGGTCGGGGCCGCCGCCGGCGCAAGCGCTGACGGCGGCTCGGCTCGTGCGCGCCCGGGGGAAGGGCGGCGCCTCGGGTGGGGGTGGTTCGGGTGGGGATGGTTCGGGTGGGGGTGCTCAGCGTGTCGGCACGCCGAGCCGTCAAGCTACGCCGTACGTACGCCGGGTGGGTCAGCCGGCGTTCTGTTCGTTCTGCTGCGCCCCGGCGAGGATCTTGCCGAGCGCGTCGTCGAGGTGCTCCTCGAAATCGCCGAGGTTGCGCTCCTGACCGAGCGGCACGATCCGGTCGGTCCGGTCGAGGAAGGCGACCAGCGGCGCCGCACCGGCCCGGAACAGGGCCCGGTCACTGCCGACCTGAAGCCGGATGTGGACATCGGAGAGTTCCTCGGGGTGGGTGGGGGCGATGTGCACATCGCCGTCACCGCACGGCTTGTTGATGCCGTCGAGGAGAAGCTCCCTGCCGAACGCCCAGGTCACGGGCGCATCGCCAGGAAGGTGGAACGTCAGGCGTACTGCGTAGGGGTCACGAGCTTCGTACCGGAGTTCCACCGGGATCCGGAACGAGAGTTCCTCCGAAACGAGGAAGCTCATCATGACCTCTGCCTGTACCGACTCGCGCATTGCCTACCCCGCAGTGATTGACGTGGCCAGGAATGGTCCCCCAGGGCCCTCTTGACAATCGTGGTGGACGCGCTAGCAGATCACAAGGAGTGAGTTTTCAGATACTGATAGAGAAGGAGAGCGTGCTCAACAGCGCGCCTACTTCACTCCGTAGCCGATCGACTGCATACAGCAACCGGTCTTCTTGGTGCAGAGGGAGCGAAATAGCCATGGTCGCGGCCGTATCTCCGGCCGTGATCGGGATGGCTGCACAGACCGTGCCCAGGGCGTACTCCTGACGCTCGGTGACGGGCTGCATCCGTTCCATGGCGGAAATTCGCTGTTCCATCGCCCGCATGTCCGCAACCGTGTACGGAGTGATCGCCTCCACCGGGTGGCGGTCGTAATGGTCCCGGCGGGCCTTTTCGTCGAGCTGGCCGAGCAGGCACTGCCCGATGGCGTGCGCATGCCCGGTCTCCCGGAAGCCGGCCCATTCCTCGCAGGCGGGATTGGCCGGGGTGTCCGCGACCCCGACCACCTCGATTTCACCCTCGCGGTACACCGCGAAGTAGACGGGCGCCCCGACCACGTCCCGGAAGTGGGCGAGCGAATCGAGGATCATGCTGCGACGTTTCTGCTGCAGTCCGCCACCGGCCAGCCGACCGGCAGCGTCGCCGAGCACGAAGACCCCGCTCTGCCGGCGCAGATAGCCCTCGTGGGTGAGCGTGCGCAGCAGGTGGTACGCGGTGGGAAGCGGGAGCCCGGCCTCGCGTGCCAGTTGTTTCGCCGGGGCTCCCTCCCTATGGGAACCGGCGGCTTCGAGCAGTCTCAGCGCCCGCTGCACCGAACCGATCAGGGTCGGTACAGCGGCATTGTGAACCGTGGACAAAGCTCACCCCCAGGCGTGGCGGCGGGCCTTGGGGGACCCGCCCTGCGGGGGCCGCCCCCGCTTGCGCCGAATCTCCCGGCTGCGGTGCCCAGGGTCGGCACAGATTGCCACTGTATCCGCCGATCCATGAGGTGTGAGCGGTTTGCCGGGGCACGTTCCCTCACCTGGGTTAATCCGGCGGGATCTACCAGTCCGTAGAAGAGGACTTCGCGCCGCTGCCCGCCCCGGTGAACTTCTTGACCACGAATACCAGACCGCCGACGAGGGCGACGAACACCAGCAGCTTGAACACAAGTCCGATGAGTGCACCCAGGATGCTGGTGATGACGCCGCCGAACACGAACAGTGCCAGCAGCGGAACGGCGATCCACTTCACCCACCAGGGCAGGCCTGCGAATATCTGCCGGATGCCGTCCATGGCTTCAACCTCTTCCTCGTCCGTGACTTCCTGTCTTCGATGCTAGGAGCGCGGGCCGCGGAAAAGGGGCCCGCATGCCCCCGCAGTTCCCTGATCCGCCCCCTAGGGGGACACCGAAGGCAACCCTCAGCCCTCCGGGGGAGAGAACACCACCAGCACCTTCAGGTCCTCGCTGATGTGGTGGAACCTGTGCGGCACCCCGGCCGGAACGTAGACCACGCTGCCCCGGGCCACCGTCGTCGTCTCCTCCCCCACGGTGATCGAAGCCCGGCCGCTGACCACGAAGTACACCTCGTCCTGCCGGTGCGGTGACTGCGGATCGGTCTGTCCGGCGTCGAGCGCATACAGCCCCACGGACATGTTCCGCTCCCTCAGGAACTGCAGGTACGCGCCCTCGTTCGCGATCCGCTCCGCTTCGAGCTCATCCAGCCGGAACGCCTTCATGCTCCTCGTGACCCTTTCTTACGCTTCTCTGCAACGATCGGACTCATGACGAATTTCGTAATCAAGACGCTCGCCAACGCGGCTGCCCTGGCCGTGGCCATCTGGCTGGTCTCCGGCATCACCTTGACCGGGGAGAGCACCGGCCGCAAGGCTCTCACCCTGATCTTGGTCGCGCTGGTCTTCGGCCTGGTCAACCTCATCGTCAAACCGGTGGTGAAGCTGCTCTCGCTGCCGCTGTTCATCCTCACCCTCGGACTGTTCACCCTGGTCGTGAACGCACTGATGCTGATGCTGACCTCCTGGCTGGCCGACAAGCTCGATCTCAGCTTCCACGTCGACGGGTTCTGGACCGCCCTCATCGGCGCCCTGATCATCTCCATCGTCTCCTGGGCCGTGAACCTGGCCCTGCCCGACCGGAGCTGAGCCGCCCGTGTACCGCGTCTGCTTCGTCTGCACCGGCAACATCTGCCGCTCGCCCATGGCCGAGTCGGTCTTCCGCGCACAGGTCGCCGAGGCCGGCCTGGAGGGCCTGGTCCGGGTCGACAGCGCCGGCACCGGCGGCTGGCACGAGGGCGACGGCGCCGACCCGCGCACCGTCTCCGTCCTCGAATCGGCCGGCTACCCGCAGGACCACCGGGCCCGGCAGTTCCGGGCCGCCTGGTTCGCCGAGCTCGACCTCGTCATAGCCCTCGACACCGGCCACCTGCGCGATCTCCGCCGGCTGGCCCCCACCCCCGCGGACGCCGCCAAAGTACGGCTGCTGCGCTCGTACGACCCGGCCGCCGACCCCACCGGCGGCGAAGCGGACCTGGACGTGCCGGACCCGTACTACGGCGGGCTCGACGGTTTCGAGGAGTGCCTGGAACTGGTCGAGGCCGCGAGCGTCGGCCTGCTGGAAGCCGTACGCCTGGCAGTGAAGGAACTGAACACATGACCCCCTCCCCCCTCGGCCCCCCTCACGGCTCCCCGCTCGGCGACGGCACCCGGGCCGTCCGCGCCGGTCTCCCCGAGCCGGTCAAGAACCAGCCCACCCTGCCGGGACCGGTCTTCGCCTCGCACTTCCACCTGCCCGGCGAGGTCGACGGCCCGTACACCTACGCCCGCGAGGCCAACCCCACCTGGACCCTGCTGGAACGGGCCATCGGGGAACTCGAAGCACCCCGTGACGGCTCCGCCGACGCCCCGGAGACGGTCGTCTTTGCCTCCGGCATGGCCGCCGTCTCCGCCGTGCTTCTCTCTCAGGCAAGCGCCGGCGACACCGTGGTGCTGCCCGACGACGGCTACCAGGCGCTCCCCCTGGTCCGCGAACAGCTCCAGGCCTACGGAGTCCATGTCCGCACCGCACCCACCGCCGCGGACGCGCAGCTCGAGGTCCTCGACGGAGCCCGGCTGCTGTGGATCGAATCCCCTTCCAACCCGGGGCTCGAGGTGTGCGACATCCGCCGGCTGACCGAGGCCGCACACGCAGGCGGCACCCTGGTCGCTGTCGACAACACCCTCGCCACCCCGCTCGGCCAGCGGCCCCTGGAACTCGGCGCGGACTTCGCCGTGGCCAGCGGCACCAAGGGGCTCACCGGCCACGGGGACCTGCTGCTCGGCTACGTCGTCTGCCGGACCCCCGAACTCGCCGCCCGGATCCGGCAGTGGCGCAAGATCGTCGGCGCGATCCCCGGCCCCATGGAGGCCTGGCTCGCCCACCGCTCACTCGCCACCCTCCAGCTGCGCACCCACCGCCAGTGGGCCAATGCGCTCGCCGTCGCCGAGGCCCTGGCCGCCCGCCCCGACGTGGCCGGGCTCCGCCACCCGGGCCTGCCCGGAGACCCGTCCCACAAGACCGCCACCCGGCAGATGCACGGCTACGGCTCGGTGGTGTCGTTCACCCTCTCCGACCGCGCGCACGCCGACCGCTTCCTGCGGGCGCTGACCCTGGTCGAGGACGCCACCAGCTTCGGCGGCGTGCGCTCCACCGCCGAACGGCGGGGGCGCTGGGGCGGGGACGCCGTCCCCGAGGGCTTCATCCGCTTCTCCGCCGGCGCCGAGGACACCGAGGATCTGGTCGCCGACGTGCTCAGGGCACTGGACAGTGCAGCCGGCGAAGCCGGGCCGGCCGACAGCCGCTGACCTGGAACTCGCCGCCGCCGATGGACCCGAGGCGTTTCAGAACCGGAGTACTGGGCCACTCTTCTCCCATGACCGAACGTCCCGTGGTCAAACGCACCGCCCGCGCGATCCTGCTCGACGGTGATGACCTGATCCTGATCAAGCGCACCAAGCCCGGAACCGACCCGTATTGGCTGACCCCCGGCGGCGGGGTGGAGCCCTCCGACGCCACCGTCGTCGATGCCCTGCACCGCGAGGTCCACGAGGAACTCGGCGCGAAAATCACCGATGTGGTGCCCTGCTTCGTGGACACCGTCGAGCACATCGCCGCCGGCGGCGTGACGGGCTGCAAGGTGCAGCACTTCTTCGTCTGCCGGCTCGAATCCATGGACCCCAGCCTGCGTCACGGCCCCGAGATCGAGCATCCCGAAGGCGAGTACGAGATCGTCCGGGTGCCCTTCAGCCGGGTCGGCATCGCCGCGGTCCATCTGGTCCCGCTGTCCCTGCGGCACTACCTCGACGGAAACATCGAGGGCGTCCGCGCCATGCACGCACCCGACCTGGGCTGAAACCCCCGCGGCTGAGGGGCCCTCGGCCCCTCAGCCCGCCACACCCGCCCCGGCCAGTTCCTCGACCTCGTCGTGGCGGATCCTTTCTCTCGGTATCCCGATCCGCCTGAGCGCATCCACCCCGCTCCGGATCAGCCCGGGCGGACCCGATATGAACGCGTCGTACGAGTTCCACGGCCCGTGCCGGCCCACCGCCTGGGGCAGCTGCCCAGCCAGCCCCTCGCCCACCACCGGCCGCACCGACAGCCACGGATGCGAACGCTGCAGGCCCAGCAGGGTGTCCTTGTCGTACAGGTCGCTGTCGCAGCGCGCCCCGAAGAACACCTCCACCGGACGCCGCTCACCGTGCTCGGCCACGTCCTCGATGAGTGCCTTGATCGGGGCGATGCCGGTGCCGCCTCCCAGACACAGCATCCCGTTGTCCGTGCTGTGGTCCACCACCATCGAACCGGCCGGCGGCCCCAGCCGCAGCACGTCCCCCGGCCGAGCGTGCCGGACCAGGGCATTGGAGACCCAGCCCGCCGGCACCGCCTTGACGTGGAAGGACAGCAGCCCGTCCGCCCGCGGCGCCGAAGCGAAGGAGTAGTGCCGCCACACCCGGGGCCACCACGGTGTCTCCAGGCTCGTGTACTGCCCCGCCAGGAAGGCATACGGCCGGTCGGGACGGACCGTCACCACCGCGATGTCCGCGGTCCGCAGATCGTGGGAGACCACCTCGGCCTGCCACCACGCCGGGGCACGCTGCTCGTCCTGGGCCGCCGCATCGATCATGATCTGGGAGATCGCCGTATACGCCCGCACCCAGGCGGCCTCCGCCTCCGGCCCCCAGGTCCGCTCGGCAAACCGGGCCAGGGCCCCGATCAGCGCCTCGCCGACCACCGGATAGTGCGCGGCCTGGGTGCCGTACTTGCGGTGTCCCGTGCCCAGCCTGCGCAGATACGGGGTGAGCACCTCCGGGTTGTCGATGTGCTCGGCCGCCGTCAGCAGCGCCTTCAGCAGCCGGTCGCGCTGGACGTCCATCGCCGCCGGGAACATCGACCGCACTTCGGGGTGCCCCATGAACACCAGCGCGTAGAAGTAGGAGGTCACCTTGTCGGCAACGGGCGCTATCTCCGTAAGAGTGCGGCGGATGAGCACGGCATCGGGGGAGGGCTCCATGACTTCGCAGCATGCCAGCAGGACACCGGCCCCGCGGGCATTTGCGCAAAATCCACGCTGCGAACCCACTTCCCCCTTACGATGTCCCAACTCCCGGGCGTGCCACAGCCACCAGCTGATAAGCCTCCCGAAGGTCCCGCCCCTGGTACACGTGCGTGGCGCGCTCCGCGAGATACGGCCGTGCATTCACCGCCACCGAGACCGGCACCGCCCCGAAGAGCACGGCATCGGTCATCGAATCCCCGTAGGCCACACAGTCCGCCCGGCCCACTCCGAACCGCTCGCACAGCCGGTCCGCAACTGTCACCTTGCCCTCCGGCGTGAGGATCCCGGTCACATCCACCGGCCGCGTGAACGGCACCTCCGGAAAGACCGAGCCGTGTGCCGCATGTGCACCCCACTCCAGCAGGAGCTCCACAAAGAAGGACGGGGACAGCGAGATCACCGCGCAGTACTCGCCCCGCGCACGGATCTCCCGCCAGACCTCACGGATGCCCGCCAGCCACGGCGCTCCCTCAAACGCGGCCCGCACATGCTCGGGCGTCAGATGGGCCCACAGCGCGTGCACCCCCACCGCGAACTCCGGCGGCCCGATCTCCCGCGCGCTGAACGCCCGCTCCAGCTCCGCGATCTCCGCCAGCAGCCCCAGCTGCCGGGACAGCTCCACCGGCGCCGCCGATCCGTACATCAGGGTGCCGTCGAGGTCGAAGAGGTGCAGGCGGGTCATAGCCCTCGAGGCTAGTGGGTCCGTTTCACGTGAAACACCGTGTTTCACGTGAAACACCAAATCCTCTGGACGCCCCCCGGCCGGTGATCCACTCTGGGCCGGTGACACCATCACACCTCACCGACCAACCGATCCGCCCGCTGACCGTAGGCGATCTCGCCCGCTGCGCCGATCTCTCCGTAGACCGCGGCTGGCACCGGGAAGACCACAAGTGGTCCCTGCTGCTCACCGCGGGCACCGGATACGGCATCGACGCACCCGACGGACAGGGCCTCGCCGCCGCCTGCACGGTCACCCGCTACGGCACGGCCCCCGACCTCGCGGCCATCGGCATGGTCCTCGTCGCCGAGCGCTACGCCCGCCAGGGCCTCGGCCGACACCTGATGACCCAGGTGTGCGACGGGGTCCTCAAGGGCATCCCGCTCACCCTCCATGCCACCCCCTACGGCCGCCCCCTCTACGAGCAACTCGGCTTCACCACCGTCGGTCACGCCGAGATGCTCCGCGGCAGCTTCCGTCCCGAGCCCGGCATCGACACCTCCCCGGTCCGGCCGGCCGTCGCCGCCGACCTGCCGCACATCCTGCGCCTGGACCACGAGGTCCACGGCACCGACCGAACCCACCTCCTCGCCCGGCTCCCGGCCTTCGCCGACCAGCTGCTGGTCTCCGAGGACCGCACAGGCGCCCTCACCGGCTACGCCGCGGCCTGGCCCAATACCGACAGCGACGTGATCGGCCCGCTGATCGCCGCCGACGTCCCGACCGCCAAGGCCCTGGTCACCGCCCTCGCCGCCGGCACCGATCGGCCCCTGCGCACCGACATCGACGTACGCCACGAGGACCTGGTGAGCTGGCTGACCGCCCGCGGCCTGGAGTCGATCGCCGACAACACCGTGATGACCCGCGCGCTCCCGGCACTGCCCGGGATCTGGACCCGCCGCTTCGCGCCCCTCACCGTCGCCGCCTGACGGCACACCGGAAGGAAAGACACCACCATGACCGACCTGACCATCCGGCCCGCCACCGAGGACGACCTGCCCGCGATCGTCGCCATGCTCGCCGACGATCCGCTCGGCGCCACCCGTGAGTCCCTGGAGGACCTCACCCCCTACCGGGACGCGCTCCAGCGGATGGCCAAGGACCCCCATCAGCGCGTCGTGGTCGCCGTGCGCGACGACCGTGTGGTGGGCACCCTGCAGCTCACCCTCATTCCCGGTCTGTCGCGGAAGGGGGCGACCCGCGCCCTGGTCGAGGGCGTCCGCGTCCACGCCGACGAACGCGGCAGCGGCCTCGGCACCCTGTTCATGGAATGGGCGATCGAGGAATCCCGCCGGGAGAACTGCGCTCTGATCCAGCTCACCTCCGACGCCAGCCGCACCGAAGCGCACCGCTTCTACGAGCGCCTCGGCTTCACCGCCTCCCACGTCGGCTTCAAGCTCCAGCTCTGAGCAGCCCGCGGGAGCGCGAACCGGCCGGTTAGCCGATGCCCCGCCAGCCCTCCGGGTCCACCCCGCCGGGCACCGGGGCATCCGGGTCGTAGGGCTGCCGCGTGAACACGAACGAGCACAGGTCCAGATGGCCGACCGTGCCGTCCGGCCGGCGCACCGCCCGCAGCGACTCGCCCGCGTAATAGCCCGCCAGACCCGTCCACGTACCGTCCGCGGCGGCCCGGAACCGGGCGGCCCGGCCCATCGCACTCACCGGGCTCAGTTCCAGCAGCCCGTCGGCCGTCAGGCGCAGTACGAATGGCGTGGTCCCCCAGTACCAGGGACCGACCAGGTCCAGCGCCACCGGATCCGCCTCCCGGAACGGCCGCCACGGCTCCGGGATCCGCGGCTCCGCCTCGGCCACCAGGCGCACCAGGTCCGCCGCCACCGTCGACGCGGGCAGCCCCGAGGTGCAGTTGGCCAGCACCACCGCCGCCACGTCGTCCGCCTCGCCGAACCACAGCCCGGCCACGAACCCCGGCAGCGAGCCGCTGTGCCCGGCCAGCTTGCGGCCACCCGACTCCAGCAGCTGCAGGCCCAGCCCGTAGCCGGCCTCGGCGATCCCCGGCTCCGGCGGCGAGGCCGCCGTACGCATCTCCCGCACCGACTCCGCGCCCAGCACCCGGTCGTCCCCCCGCATCAGGAACACCGCGAACCGCGCCAAGTCACGGGTCGTCGACCACAGTTGACCGGCCGCCGCCATCAGTCCCAGATCCTCCGCGGGCTCCGGCATCATCACGTCCGCCCACGGATGCACCGCCCAGCCCCCCGCATGCGGCTGCTCCGGCTGTGCGCTCGTCCGGTCCAGTCCGAGCGGCTCCAGCACCTCGGCTCGCAGCACCTCGGCCCACGGCCTGCCCCGGACCGCCTCCACCAGCGAACCCAGCAGGGTGTAGCCGGGGTTGGAGTAGTGGTGCCGACGCCCGGGTGCCTGCCGGAACGGCTGCGTGCCCAGCACGTCCGCCAGATCGGGCCGCAGCTCGGCGGGGGTCCGCTCCCACCACTCGCCGGGGGTCTCGGCGCCCAGCCCCGCCATGTGCGAGAGCAGCTGAGCGATGGTCACCTCGCCCACCCCGGTGCCCGGAAGATGCTTCTCCAGCGGGTCGCCGAGGTCCAGCAGCCCCTCGTCCCGCAGCCGCAGCACCAGCACTGCGGTGAAGGTCTTGGTGATCGAGCCGATCCGGTACTGCACGTCACCGTCCGGGCCGTGCCCGGGCATCATCGTCCGGGAACCCTCCCAGACGATCTCCCCGCCCCGGGCCACGGCCGCCGTCAGCGAGGGCGACCGCCCCTCGGCCTGGGCCACCGCAATGCGGTGGAGCAGCGACCGGCGGGTGGCAGGAAGCAGGGCCAGATCCTCAGGCATGTCAGTCATGCCGCGGATGCTACGTGTTGGCCATGTCCACGAACCGCGAATAATGACCTTGGAAAGCCACGGTGATGGTCGCGGTCGGACCGTTACGGTGCTTCGCCACGATCAGGTCCGCCTCGCCCGCGCGCGGCGACTCCTTCTCGTACGCGTCCTCACGGTGCAGCAGGATCACCATGTCCGCGTCCTGCTCGATGGAACCCGACTCACGCAGGTCCGAGACCATCGGCTTCTTGTCCGTCCGCTGCTCCGGGCCACGGTTCAGCTGGGACAGCGCGATGACCGGCACCTCGAGCTCCTTGGCGAGCAGCTTGAGGTTACGCGACATGTCCGAGACCTCCTGCTGACGGCTCTCGGGGCGCCGGGAGCCGCCCGACTGCATCAGCTGGAGGTAGTCGATGACCACCAGCGAGAGGTCGTTGCGCTGCTTCAGCCGACGGCATTTCGCCCGGATCTCCATCATCGACAGGTTCGGCGAATCGTCGATGTAGAGCGGCGCCGCCGAGACGTCCGGCATCCGCCGGGCCAGCCGCGTCCAGTCGTCGTCCGTCATCGTGCCCGACCGCATGTGGTGCAGCGCCACCCGCGCCTCCGCGGACAGCAGGCGCATCGCGATCTCGTTGCGGCCCATTTCGAGGGAGAAGATCACGCTCGGCAGGTTGCTCTTGATCGAGCAGGCCCGGGCGAAGTCCAGGGCAAGCGTGGACTTACCCATGGCCGGACGGGCCGCGATCACGATCATCTGGCCCGGGTGCAGGCCGTTGGTCAGCGAGTCCAGGTCGGTGAACCCGGTGGGCACCCCCGACATCTGGCCACTGCGCGAGCCGATGGCCTCGATCTCGTCGAGCGCGCCCTCCATGATGTCGCCGAGCGGCAGGTAGTCCTCGGAGGTCCGCTGCTCGGTGACCGCGTAGATCTCCGCCTGGGCGCTGTTGACGATCTCGTCGACGTCCCCGTCGGCCGCGTAGCCCATCTGCGTGATCTTCGTGCCGGCCGCCACCAGCCTGCGCAGCACCGCCCGCTCGTGGACGATCTCCGCGTAGTACTCGGCGTTCGCCGCCGTGGGCACCGACTGCACCAGCGTGTGCAGGTACGAGGCGCCGCCGACCTTGGCGATCTCACCCCGGCGGGTCAGTTCCGCGCCGACGGTGATCGGGTCGGCCGGCTCGCCCTTGGCGTAGAGGTCGAGGATCGCCTGGTAGATCGTCTCGTGGGAGGGACGGTAGAAGTCGTGGCCCTTCAGGACCTCGACCACATCGGCGATGGCGTCCTTCGACAGCAGCATGCCGCCGAGCACGGACTGTTCGGCGTCCAGGTCCTGCGGCGGAACCCGCTCAAAGCCGCCCCCGCCGTCCCAGGAACCGCCCTCGCGGCCCCGCTCGTGCTGTTCCTCGCCGCGGCCCCGGCCCTCTCCTCGGCGCGGGCGGGAGACGGGCAGACGGTCACTGGGACCACTGTCGGCCCAGGGGTCGTCCATGGGCTCGGAAATGCTCACCGGGCCGCCTCCTCCCGTCCGCAACGCGGACCTCGCCGTGCCACTCTTTCCTACGACACGGCTCTGACATGTAGGGCACCCGAACCGCGCTTCAGCGAGTCGGGCAACGCACAACGGTAGGGCCGCGAGCGACGTCAGCCAATCTTGTTATCCACAGGCTGTGTGGATGAGATGTGGATGACGGGTCCGAAGCTGTGGGTAAGTCGCTTCGACCTGTGTACGGACCGGGGGACGGCACTGTGGACAAAATCACCCAACCCGCCCCGACACTCCATCTGACCTGGGATTTCTTCATCCACCGGCTGTGGGGGAGAAATTAATTCGACACTGCCTCAAGATCGCCCCGGACGGGCTGCCAGGAACGCCCAAGTCAGCGCCTCGGTAAGGGCTCAATATGGATTGCATCCATTACCTGTGGAAGATTAGATTGAGCACATGACACAGGCCCCCGCGCTACCGAAGGCCGGCCCGAAGCGGCACGACCGCGAGATCCTCGGACTCGCCGTCCCCGCCTTCGGGTCCCTCGTCGCCGAGCCGCTGTTCGTGATGGCGGACAGCGCCATCGTGGGCCATCTCGGCACCCCTCAGCTCGCCGGTCTGGGCGTCGCGGCTGCACTCCTCACCACGGGCGTCAGCGTCTTCGTGTTCCTCGCCTACGCCACCACCGCGGCCGTGGCCCGCCGGGTGGGAGCCGGGGACCTCCAGGCCGCGATACGGCAGGGCATGGACGGCATCTGGCTGGCCCTGATACTCGGTGCCCTCGTCGTCGTCGCCCTGCTGGCCTCCGCCTCCTGGCTGGTCTCCGCGTTCGGCGCCTCCGACACCGCCGCCCCGTACGCCCTCACCTACCTGAAGATCTCCGCGCTGGGCCTGCCCGCCATGCTGATGGTCCTCGCGGCCACGGGAGTGCTGCGAGGCCTGCAGGACACCCGTACGCCCCTCTACGTGGCCGTCGGCGGGTTCGCCGCCAACACCGTGCTGAACCTCGCCCTGGTCTACGGCGCCGGCCTGGGCATCGCCGGCTCCGCCTGGGGCACCGTCCTCGCCCAGTGGGCCATGGCCGCCGTCTACCTCGTCGTGGTCGTCCGCGGCGCCCGCCGGCACGGCGCCTCGCTCCGCCCCGACCCTGCGGGGATCCGGGCCTGTGCACAGGCCAGCGCGCCCCTGCTGGTCCGCACCCTGTCGCTGCGCGCCGCACTGATGCTCGCCACCGCGGTGGCGGCCCGGCTCGGCGACACGGACATCGCCGCCCACCAGATCCTGATCGCCCTGTGGAGCCTGCTCGCCTTCTCCCTGGACGCGATCGCCATTGCGGGCCAGTCGATCATCGGCCGCTATCTGGGCGCCGGGGACACCGAGGGAGCCAGGGCGGTGGGACGCCGCATGGTGCAGTGGGGCCTCGGCGCCGGGGCGGTTCTCGGCCTGCTGGTCATCGTGACCCGTCCGCTGTTCATCCCGCTCTTCACCTCCGACCCGGCGGTGGAGGCCGCGCTATTGCCCGCCCTGCTGGTGCTGGCCGTCTCGCAGCCGATCGCCGGCATCGTCTTCGTCCTCGACGGGGTGCTGATCGGTGCGGGCGACGGCCCGTACCTGGCCAAGGCCATGCTGGTGACCCTGGCGGTCTTCGCACCGGCCGCCCTGCTCGTCCCGGCCCTCGGAGGCGGTCTGACGATGCTCTGGTGCGCCATAACGCTGATGATGCTGGTGCGGATGGTCACGCTGCAGCTGAGGGCCCGCTCGGGCCTCTGGCTGGTCACCGGGGCCACCCGCTGACACCGCTGTTTCACGTGAAACATGCCGAAGGAATACCGAAGGAAACATGACGAAGGGCCGCACCCCGAGGGGTGCGGCCCTTCGTGTGCAGCCCTTAGGCGGCGACGACCTCGACGCCCAGGTTCGCGACCACGTCGGCGTGCAGACGCACGGAGACCTGGTAGGAACCGAGGGTCTTGATCGGCGCACCGAGCTCGACACGGCGCTTGTCGACCTTCGGACCACCGGAAGCCTCGATCGCCGTGGCGATGTCGGCCGGGGTCACGGAGCCGAAGAGACGGCCGGCGTCACCCGAGCGGGTGGCCAGACGGACCTTCGTGCCCTCGAGCTTGGCCTTGACCTCGTTGGCCTGCTCGATGGTCGCGATCTCGTGGATCTTGCGGGCGCGGCGGATCTGCGCCACGTCCTTCTCGCCACCCTTGGTCCAGCGGATCGCGAAACCACGCGGGACCAGGTAGTTGCGAGCGTAGCCGTCCTTGACGTCGACGACGTCGCCGGCCGTTCCGAGGCCGGAGACCTCGTGGGTCAGGATGATCTTCATTAGTCGGTCACCCTTTCCTTAGCGCGCGGTGGACGTGTAGGGCAGCAGTGCCATCTCACGGCTGTTCTTCACGGCCGTGGCGACGTCACGCTGGTGCTGCGTGCAGTTGCCGGTAACGCGGCGGGCACGGATCTTGCCGCGGTCGGAAATGAACTTCCGCAGCATGTTCGTGTCCTTGTAGTCCACGTAAGCGGTCTTGTCCTTGCAGAACGCGCAGACCTTCTTCTTAGGCTTGCGCACAGGCGGCTTCGCCATGGTGTTTCTCCTGTGTGATCAAGAAGTTTTGGTACGGGCTGCCCTAGAAGGGCGGCTCGTCCGAGTAGCCGCCGCCGGAGCCGCCGGAACCGCCGGAGCTTCCGCCCCAGCCGCCTCCGCCGCCCTGCTGCTGGCCGCCGGCCGGAGCGCTGGACGCCCACGGGTCGTCGGAGGGAGCTCCGCCGCCCTGCTGGCCGCCGCTGGGGGCTCCGCCCCAGTTGCCACCGCCGCCGCCCTGCTGGCCGCCGCCGCCGTAACCACCCTGGCCACCGCGACCGGTGGTCTTGGCGACCTTGGCCGTGGCGTTCTTCAGGCTGGGGCCGACTTCCTCGACGTCCAGCTCGTAGACCGTGCGCTTGACACCCTCACGGTCCTCGTACGACCGCTGCTTCAGCCGGCCCTGCACGATGACGCGCATGCCGCGCTGGAGCGACTCGGCGACGTTCTCGGCCGCCTGCCGCCACACCGAGCAGGTCAGGAACAGGCTCTCGCCGTCCTTCCACTCGTTGGTCTGGCGGTCGAAGGTGCGGGGAGTGGACGCGACACGGAACTTCGCGACCGCCGCACCCGAGGGGGTGAAGCGCAGCTCGGGGTCGTCGACGAGATTGCCGACGACCGTGATGACGGTCTCGCCTGCCATGGGTGAACCTCTCGGCGGGTTTTGCTGCTGGCTGCTAGTGCTACTCGGACCCGATTACCGCTGAACCGAAGTTCAGTGGGTCTCGGGACGGAGGACCTTGGTCCGGAGGACCGACTCGTTCAGGTTCATCTGGCGGTCGAGCTCCTTGACGACCGCAGGCTCGGCCTGCAGGTCGATGACCGAGTAGATGCCCTCGGGCTTCTTCTTGATCTCGTAAGCGAGACGACGACGGCCCCAGGTGTCGACCTTCTCGACCTTTCCGTTGCCCTCACGGACGACGGAGAGGAAGTTCTCGATCAGCGGGGAGACAGCGCGCTCCTCGAGATCGGGGTCGAGGATGACCATCACCTCGTAGTGACGCATGTGGAACCCACCTCCTTTGGACTCAGCGGCCACGGTCGTTCCGTGGCAGGAGGGTCGTGATGCGTGTTGCACGGCATCCGGCCAGCTCGGAAGGATCAGAGCCGACGGCAGACACCAGTGCAGTCGTACAGAGTACCTGCTCCCGTCCTTCCGGTTGAAATCCGGCAGGAGAGGACCACAATCTGTACACATCGGGTGTGCGCGATGCTATGCCCGCCTCAGCCAGGAGGTGCCTTCCGATGGCACAGGCAATGCGAAGCCGGTCCTCCATCTCTCTGCTCGCCACCGACGGCAAGCCCCATCCCCTGCAAGACGCCCTGCTCGCGGCAACAGTGGTGCTCGGCGCCGTGGCGTTGATCACGGCCTTCTTCCCCGATCTGCACCTGCTCACCTCGTGGGCCGGGCTGATCGGGATCCTGACGGGCGGGTACGGACAGTTCATTTCCGCGACGACACGCGAGCGCTTCGCACTGGTCGTCGGGCTGGGCGCGTCCGCGCTCGGCTTCTTCCTCGGCATGGCACACGGCGGCCTGTTCGGCGGCCTGATCGGCTGACCGGGGCACCTCCGCGGCAGGGCGCCCCTTGTCCCCCGGATGGGTGGCGCCCTCGTCACAGTAGGCTTCGCGGCATACCAGCGAAGCCGCCGGAGGAGACGCCCCGCATGAGCCTGTCCCTGAGGACCATTAGCCGAGAGCAGCATCTGGCCTATCTCCAGAGCCTGCCCTCGGCGAGTCACTGCCAGGTCCCGGCGTGGGCCGACGTGAAGAACGAGTGGCGGTCCGAGAACCTCGGATGGTTCGACACGTCCGGCGAACTCGTCGGCGCCGCCTTGGTGTTGTACCGACAGCTGCCCAAGGTGAAGCGGTACCTGGCCTACCTGCCGGAGGGCCCGGTCATCAACTGGTACGCCCCCAATCTGGAGGAGTGGCTCCAGCCGATGCTGGCGCACCTCAAGCAGCAGGGTGCGTTCACCGTGAAGATGGGTCCGCCGGTGGTCATCCGCCGTTGGAACTCGGCCGCCATCAAGGCCGGCATCCAGGACCCGGAGGTCAAGCGCCTGCGGGACGTGGAGGCTTCCCACATCGAGCCCCGCGCCTTCGAGGTGTCCGACAAGCTGCGCCGGATGGGCTGGCAGCAGGGCGAGGACGGCGGCGCCGGCTTCGGTGACGTCCAGCCGCGCTACGTATTCCAGGTGCCGCTGGCCAACCGTTCGCTGGACGATGTCCTCAAGGGCTTCAACCAGCTGTGGCGCCGCAACATCAAGAAGGCCGAGAAGGCCGGCGTCGAGGTGGTCCAGGGCGGCTACGAGGACCTGCCGACCTGGCAGCACCTGTATGAGATCACGGCCGAGCGCGACAAGTTCCGCCCGCGCCCGCTGAGCTACTTCCAGCGCCAGTGGACGGCCCTCAATTCCGAGGACCCCAACCGGATGCGGCTGTACATCGCCAAGCACGAGGGGGAGCCGCTGGCCGCCGCCACGATGCTCACCGTCGGCCAGCACGTCTGGTACTCGTACGGCGCATCGGCCAACCACAAGCGCGAGGTGCGTCCCTCGAACGCGATGCAGTGGCGGATGCTGCGGGATTCCTACGCCCTCGGCGCGAGCGTGTACGACCTGCGCGGTATCAGTGACACCCTGGACGAGAACGACCACCTGTTCGGTCTGATCCAGTTCAAGGTGGGTACCGGCGGCGAGGCCGTCGAGTACGTCGGAGAGTGGGACTTCCCGCTCAACAAGCTGCTGCACAAGGCGCTCGACATCTACATGTCGCGCCGCTGAGAGAACGCTGAGAGAAGGGGTCCGGACAGGCATGGCGCTCACGCTCTACGTCGACACCGCGCGCTGGCGTGCGCACCAGAAGCGGGTGTTCGACCAGTTCCCCGGGCTGATCCCGGTCTGCAAGGGCAATGGCTACGGGTTCGGCCACGACCGGCTCGCCGAGGAGGCGACCCGGCTGGGGACCGACATCCTGGCGGTCGGCACCACGTACGAGGCCGCGAAGATCAAGGACATGTTCAGCGGCGACCTGCTGGTCCTGACCCCGTTCCGGCGGGGTGAGGACCCGGTGCCGCTGCCGGACCGGGTGATCCGCTCGGTGTCCTCGGTGGACGGGGTGCGCGGGCTGGTGGGTGCCCGGGTGGTCATCGAGTGCATGAGCTCGATGAAGCGGCACGGGGTGTCCGAGCAGGACCTCGGCCTGCTGGCCGGGGCCATCGAGGATGTGCGGCTGGAGGGCTTCGCCCTGCACCTGCCGCTGGACCGGCCGGACGGCTCGGACGCCGTCGAGGAGGTCATCGGCTGGATGGACCGGCTGCGGGCGGCCCGGCTGCCGCTGCACACCATGTTCGTGAGTCACCTGCGTGCGGAGGAGCAGACGCGCCTCCAGCAGCAGTTCCCGCAGACCCGCTTCCGGGCCCGGATCGGGACCCGGCTGTGGCTGGGGGACCACGAGGCGACCGAGTACAAGGGCGGGGTCCTGGACGTCACCCGGGTGGCCAAGGGCGACCGGTTCGGCTACCGGCAGCAGAAGGCCGCCTCGGACGGCTGGCTGGTCGTCGTCGCCGGGGGCACCTCCCACGGGGTGGGCCTGGAGGCCCCGAAGGCGCTGCACGGTGTGATGCCCCGGGCCAAGGGCGTGGCCCGGGCCGGTCTGGCCACGGTGAACCGAAACCTTTCGCCCTTCGTGTGGGCGGGCAAGCAGCGCTGGTTCGCCGAGCCGCCGCACATGCAGGTGTCGATCCTGTTCGTGCCGTCGGACGCGACGGAGCCGAAGGTGGGCGACGAGCTGGTCGCGCACCTGCGGCACACGACCACTCAGTTCGACCGTTCGGTCGACCGCTGACCCCACTCGACCCGCTGTCCCTCCGAGGGCGCCGCCTGGTGCGGCGCCCTCGCGGCGTCTGAGAGGACGAACACGTCCGGGGCGCCGTCGAGGATGCCGCCGGAGGGGTCGTCCGAGCCGTCCCGGCGTACCGGGTCCCTCTCGGGCCGCAGGATGTCGCGTACGACCATCGCGCACAGGTAGAGGGTGCCCAGCAGATGGGCCGCGATCGCCAGCTGGTAGCCCTCCACGGGCAGGCCCTGGTGCTTTTCCTCGCTGGTGGTGTACGCGAGGTACATCCAGATGCCGAGGAAGTACATGACCTCGCCGGCCTGCCAGATCAGGATGTCGCGCCAGCGCGGGCGGGCCAGCGCCGCCAGCGGGATCAGCCACAGCACGTACTGCGGCGAGTAGACCTTGTTGGTCAGGATGAAGGCGGCGACGACCAGGAAGGCGAGCTGGGCGAACCGCGGCCGACGGGGCGCGATCAGGGTCAGCAGGCCGATGCCCGCGCAGAGCAGCAGGGTGAGCGCGGTGGCGTAGGTGTTGGCGCCCTCCAGGGGGTTCCCGGTGCGCTGGGAGATCAGCAGCCAGACGGAGCCGAAGTCGATGGGGCGTTCCTGGCTGAAGGTGTAGAACTTCGTCCAGCCCTGCCAGGCCCCGAGCATCACGGGCAGGTTGACCAGCAGCCAGGAGCCCGCCGCACCGAGCGCTGCGGTCCCGAAGGCCCGCCATTTCCCGGCCCGCCAGCACAGCACGAAGAGCGGGCCGAGCAGCAGGACGGGGTAGAGCTTGGCGGCGGTGGCCAGGCCAATGAGGATGCCGAAGGCCAGGGCCCGGCCGCGGGACCACATGAGCATCGCGGCGGCGGTCAGGGCGAGGGCCAGCAGGTCCCAGTTGATGGTCGCGGTGAGCGCGAAGGCCGGTGCGAGGGCGAAGAGCAGGGCGTCCCAGGGGCGGCGGCGGTGGGTGCGGGCGACGCAGACGGCGATGACGGCGGTGCAGGCCATCAGCATGCCGGCGTTGACCATCCAGTAGATCTGCTCGCGGTGCTGCATGGAGCCGCTGCCGGGGGTCAGCCAGGAGGCGATCTCCATGAACAGGCCGGTGAGCACGGGGTACTCGAGGTACTGCATGTCGCCGGGGAGCCGGTCGAAGTACGGGGTGAGGTTGTCGGCGAAGCCGCGTACGGCGTACAGGTGCGGGATGTCGGAATAGCAGGCGTGGGTGTACTGGGAGCTCGCACCCTGGAACCACGCCCAGTTGTAGCAGGGCAGTTTCTGCACCATGCCGAGGGCGAACATGCCGAGGGCGACGAGGACCACGACCCGAACCGGGGTCAGCCAGTGGCCGCCGAGCAGGGCGTGGCGGCCGAGCGGGCCGCCGATGAGCTGGCTGCCTGCGGCGGCCACCTCGTCCTGCCGGGTGGGTGGTACGGGGTGGTCCTCGTGCACCTTGGTCATGCGGTCATCCTGCCGCACCGGGGTCAGTCGGTGTCCTCACCGGTGGGTCCCCAAATGGTGCTGCCGTCGGTGGAGCCGTCCGTGGAACCGGTGGAACCGGTGGTGGTTCCACCCGGGCGACCCGGTTTGCCGGACCTGCTCGGGGAGGGGCTACCGCCCCCGGGCCCGCCGTTGTTGCCGCCCTGGCTCATGCCGCCGTTGTCGGTGCCGGTGGTGGTGCCTGCGTCGGAGTTGCAGTCCCACTGCCACGGCTTGCAGGAGGGCTTGCCGCCCTTCGACGGGGTCGGCGAGGGGGAGGGGGAGACCTCCGGCTTCTTCGTCTCCGAGGGGGAGGGGGAAGGCGACGGGCTCGGGCTGGGGGACGGCGCACCGGCCGAGTCGGCGGTGACGCCGATGTCCTCGGCCTCGGGGAAGTCCTTGACCGGGGTGCCCTTCAGCGCGGCCTTCATGTAGTCGGTCCAGATCACGGCGGGGATGTCACCACCGTGGATGGAGTCGACGCCACCGGTGCCGTTCATCGACTCGAGGGTCTTCACCTTGGCGTTGGGGTCGGTCCGGAAAAGGGTGACCGCGGTGGAGAGCTCCGGGGTGTAGCCGACGAACCAGGCCGACTTGTTCTTGTCGGTGGTTCCGGTCTTGCCGGCGGCCGGCCGGCCGAGCTTCTTGGCCTTGGTGCCGGTGCCGTTCTGGACGACGTTCTCGAGGACCTTGGTGACGTTGTCGGCGACGGCGTTGTCCATCGCCCGCTCCGCCTTGGGTGCCGCGAAGCCGTCCAGCTCGTTGCCGTTCTGGACCACCTTGGTGACGGAGAACGGCTCGCGGTGGGTGCCGGAGGCGGCGAAGGTGGCGTAGGAGTCGGCCATCCGGATGGCGCTGGGGGTGGAGGTGCCGAGGGCGAACGAGGCGTCGTTGTTCGGGTTCATCGACTCGTTGAGGATGCCGGTGGCCTTGGCCACCTTGCGCACCTTGTCGTGGCCGACGTCGAAGACAAGCTGGGCGAACGGCACGTTGATGGACTTCTCCATCGACTCGTTGAGGGTCACGTAGCCGTAGGGGAAGCTGCCCTCGTTCTTCTGCCGGAACGGCTTGCCGGAGGCGTCGCGCAGCGGCTTGCCCGCCCGGTTGTTGATCACGGTGAGGTCGTTGGCCTGGTACTTGCTGTCGACCGAAAGGCCCTCGCCGTCGGAGTTCTGGGTGCCGTACTCCATGGCCGCGGCCAGCACATACGGCTTCCAGGTGGAGCCGACCGGGACACCGGTAGTGTTGGCGTTGTTGTTGAAGTACTTCTGGTCCCAGCCCGGACCGCCGTACAGGGCGACGATGGCCCCGGTCTTCACGTCCACGGAGGCGGCGCCGAACTGCACGTTGGTGTCGTGCGCGGGCCGCTTCTTCGGGTCGAGGAAGTCATTGCGGGTGTCGTCGACGGCCTTGGTCAGGGCGTCCACCCGGGGCTTCTGGAAGGTGGTGTAGATCCGGTAGCCGCCCTGGGCCATCTGCTCGGCCGTGAGGTTCTTCGTCTTCATCACGTACTGCTTGGCCGTCTCGACCAGGTAGCCGGTCTGGCCGGTGAGCGAGCGGGCCTGCTCGGAGTCGACCAGCTTGGGGAACCCGGCGGCCTTGTGCTGATCGCGTTCCTGCGGGGTCATCCGGCCGACCTCGACCTCGCGGTCGAGCACCCAGGCCCAGCGCTGCCGAGCCCGTTCCTCGTTGGCCTCGGGGGTGGCTGCGCTGCCGATGCCGCCGTCCGGGTTGTAGAGGTTGGGACCCTTGAGGACCTGGGCGAGGAAGGCGCTCTCGGAGGGCGTGAGCTGGTTGCAGTCCTTGCCGAAGTAGGCCCGGGCGGCGGCCTGGATGCCGTAGGCGTCGCGGCCGTAGTAGGCGGTGTTCAGGTAACCCGCGAGGACGGTGTCCTTCTCCTCGCTGACGCCGAGCTTGATCGAGATGAAGAGCTCGGTGACCTTCCGCTTCACAGTCTGCTCGGAGTTGAGGAAGGTGTTCTTGACGTACTGCTGGGTGATGGTCGAGCCACCCTGGGTGGAGCCGCCGGTGGCCATGTTGTAGACGGCGCGGGCGACACCCATGGGGTCCACGCCCTTGTCGGTCTCGAAGGACGCGTTCTCGGCTGCGATCACCGCGTTCCGCATCGACTTCGGGATCTTGTCGATGGTGACGATCTGCCGGTTGGTGGAGCCACCGGTGGCCGCCATCTGGGTGTTGTCGGCCCAGTAGTAGACGTTGTTCTGGGCCTTGGCCGCCTTGTGGGGGTCGGGGGTGCCGACCATGGCGATGCCGATGCCGGCGCCCGCCGTCACGATCGCGAAGAACCCCAGGGCGGTGCCGCCGACCAGCTTCCAGGACGGCATGAAGCGCTGCCAGCCGTCCTTGTCGGACCGCGGGTAGTTGATGAATCGCTTGTCCGGCCGGCCTCGGCCGGAGCCGCGCTGGCCGGCCCGGCGGGCCTCGGCACGGCTGCCGTGGGCGGTCTGATCGCCGTGCGGGCCGCCATAGGGGCCGCTGTGCGAGGTGGTGGGGACATCGCGTCCGGGCATGGCGCTGCGTCCGGTGCCGCGCTGGCCGGCCCGGCGGGACGCTGCGCGGCCGCCGCCCTGAGGCTGCGGCGGTTTGCGGCGGTGCTCGCTCATGGCGCACAGACTACGCACGTTCAAAACCGAACCAGTGCCGAAGTTCACCCCAAATCCGGCAACTTGCCTGGTGCAAATTGGTGATGTGACACCGGTCACCATGCCCTCCCTTGTGGCCGGAGGCGGCCCGTTCTATCGTCTGGATGTATCGAGTCGATACATCGGCCCGACATGACATACGGGACTATGAGGTGGGGGAGGGAGCTGGCGGATGAGTCGACGCTCAGGCATCCTCGAGTTCGCCGTCCTCGGCCTGCTCCGCGAATCCCCCATGCACGGGTACGAACTGCGCAAGCGGCTCAACACCTCGCTGGGGGTGTTCCGGGCATTCAGCTACGGGACCCTCTACCCCTGCCTCAAGACGCTGGTCGCCAACGGCTGGTTGATCGAAGAACCGGGCAATGCCCCGGAGGACGCCCTTGCCGCTTCACTCGCAGGGCGGCGGGCCAAGATCGTCTACCGGTTGACGGCGGCGGGCAAGGAACACTTCGAGGAGCTCCTTTCCCACACCGGGCCGGAGACCTGGGAGGACGAGTCCTTCGCCGCCCGCTTCGCCTTCTTCGGCCAGACCGAGCGGGAAGTACGGATGCGGGTCCTGGAGGGCCGCCGCAGCCGGCTGGAGGAGCGCCTCGAGAAGATGCGCGCCTCGCTCGCCCGCACCCGGGAACGCGTCGACGACTACACGCTGGAGCTGCAACGGCACGGCATGGAGTCGGTGGAGCGCGAAGTCCGCTGGCTGAACGAGCTCATTGAGAGTGAGCGGGCGGGACGGGACCAGAGACGTTCCGGTCCGTCCGACGAAACCGAAAAATGAGGCCCTGCAGCTCGCAGGCCTCGTCCGAGAACAAACAGGGAGCAACCGGAATGGGTTCGGTTCGCGTAGCCATCGTCGGCGTGGGCAACTGCGCCGCCTCGCTGGTGCAGGGCGTCGAGTACTACAAGGACGCCGACCCGGCCACCAAGGTCCCGGGTCTGATGCACGTGCAGTTCGGCGACTACCACGTGCGTGACGTGGAGTTCGTCGCGGCCTTCGATGTCGACGCGAAGAAGGTCGGCCTCGACCTCTCGGACGCCATCGGCGCCAGCGAGAACAACACCATCAAGATCTGCGACGTCCCGCGCAAGGGCGTGACCGTGCAGCGCGGTCACACCCTGGACGGCCTGGGCAAGTACTACCGGATGACCATCGAGGAGTCCGCCGAGGCCCCGGTCGACGTCGTCCAGGTCCTGAAGGACAAGCAGGTCGACGTTCTGGTCTGCTACCTGCCCGTCGGTTCCGAGGACGCCGCGAAGTTCTACGCGCAGTGCGCCATCGACGCCAAGGTCGCGTTCGTCAACGCTCTCCCGGTCTTCATCGCCGGCACCAAGGAGTGGGCGGACAAGTTCACCGAGGCCGGTGTCCCGATCGTCGGCGACGACATCAAGTCGCAGGTCGGCGCCACCATCACGCACCGCGTGATGGCCAAGCTGTTCGAGGACCGCGGTGTCCGTCTTGAGCGCACCATGCAGCTCAACGTCGGCGGCAACATGGACTTCAAGAACATGCTGGAGCGCGACCGCCTGGAGTCGAAGAAGATCTCCAAGACCCAGGCCGTCACCTCGCAGATCCCCGACCGTGAGCTCGGCGACAAGAACGTCCACATCGGTCCCTCCGACTACGTGGCGTGGCTCGACGACCGCAAGTGGGCCTACGTCCGCCTCGAGGGCCGCGCCTTCGGTGACGTTCCGCTGAACCTGGAGTACAAGCTCGAGGTCTGGGACTCCCCGAACTCCGCGGGTGTCATCATCGACGCCGTGCGCGCCGCGAAGATCGCCAAGGACCGCGGCATCGGCGGCCCGATCCTGTCGGCATCCAGCTACTTCATGAAGTCCCCGCCGGTCCAGTACTTCGACGACGAGGCCCTGGCCAACGTCGAGAAGTTCATCAAGGGCGAGGTCGAGCGCTAAGCACGACAGACGAGGCGCGCCAAGGGTTCGCCTTCTCTTCCGCGGAGGGTCCCCGGGCAATATGCCCGGGGACCCTCCGCGTATGTGACCCTAGCCCTCATGGCTGTCGTACGGGATCTGCGCGTGCTGCTGCGCCTGAGGGACTTCCGGAAGCTGCTCGCCGTACGACTGCTGTCCCAGGCGGCCGACGGTGTCTACCAGGTGGCCCTCGCCACCTACGTGGTGTTCTCCCCCGAGAAGCAGACCTCGCCTGCGGCCATTGCCTCCACCATGGCGGTGCTGCTGCTTCCCTACTCGGCGATCGGCCCGTTCGCCGGGGTCCTGCTGGACCGGTGGCGCCGCCGCCAGGTCTTCCTCTACGGCAATCTGCTCCGTGCCTTCCTGGCCTGTGTCACCGGGATGCTGATCGTGGCGCAGGTGCCGGACTGGCTGTTCTACGCCTCCGCGCTGTCGGTCACCGCGGTCAACCGCTTCGTCCTGGCGGGGCTGTCCGCCTCCCTGCCCCGGGTGGTCGGGCCCGAGCAGCTGGTCATCGCCAATGCCCTGTCCCCCACCGCGGGCACCCTGGCCGCGACCGCCGGCGGGGGGCTGGCCTTCCTGGTCCGGCTGCTGGCCGCCGAGTCCAATGCCGTGGTGGTGCTGCTGGGCGCCGCTCTCTACCTGTGTGCCGCCCTGGCCTCGCTGCGACTGCCCATCGCCCTGCTCGGACCGGACCAGGACCCGGCACACCGGTATCCCACGCTGGTCGAGGGAATCGCCCTGACCGTACGGGGCATGGCAGCGGGGCTGCGGCATCTGTCGGAACGCCGGGCGGCGGCCCAGGCACTGGCCGCCATGACCTTGATGCGGTTCTGCTACGGCGCGCTCACGGTGATGGTGCTGATGCTCTGCCGGTACGCCTGGTCGGACCGGGAGTCGGACGGTCTGGCCCTGCTGGGGCTGGCGGTCGGCGCCTCGGGGGCGGGCTTCTTCACGGCCGCCGTGATCACACCGTGGCTGGTGGGCCGGGTCGGCACCCGAGGCTGGATCACGGTCTGTGCCGCCGGCGCCGCGGTCCTGGTGCCGGCTCTGGGACTGTTCTTCGCCCCCGGGCCGATGCTGGTGGCCGCCTTCGTCCTGGGCCTGGCCACCCAGGGAGCCAAGATCGCCACCGATACGGAGGTCCAGTCCCGGGTGGACGACGAGTTCCGCGGCCGGATCTTCTCTCTCTACGACGTGCTGTTCAACGTCGCGTTCGTCACCGCCGCCGCAGCGGCGGCGCTGATCCTCCCGGCCGACGGGAAGTCCGTGGCACTGATCGTGTGCGTGGCCGTCCTGTACGCCGCGACCGCAGTGGGGCTGGCACGCAGGGGGCGATGTTTCACGTGAAACATCGCCCCCTGCGTCATCACCGGCCGGCCATGGGCCCGTGATGTTTCACGTGAAACATCACCGCACCGGGATCAGTCCTGGGTCGCCCACCACTCCTTGAGAGCGGTGACGGCAGCGTCCCGCTCCATCGGCCCGTTCTCCAGCCGCAGCTCCAGCAGGAAGGCGTAGGCCTTGCCGATCACGGGACCGGGACCGATGCCGAGCACGTCCATGATCTCGTTTCCGTCCAGGTCGGGCCGAATCGCGTCCAGCTCTTCCTGCTCCTGCAGCTGGGCGATCCGGTCCTCCAGGCCGTCGTAGGCCCGGGAGAGCGCATTGGCCTTGCGCTTGTTGCGGGTGGTGCAGTCGGACCGGGTCAGCTTGTGCAGCCGGCTCAGCAGCGGGCCCCCGTCACGGACGTAGCGCCGCACCGCAGAGTCGGTCCACTCGCCGGTGCCGTAGCCGTGGAACCGCAGGTGCAGCTCCACGAGACGGGAAACGTCCTTGATCATCTCGTTGGAGTACTTCAGCGCGGTCAACCGCTTGCGGGTCATCTTCGCGCCCACCACCTCGTGGTGGTGGAAGGAGACCCGGCCGTCGACCTCGAACCGGCGGGTGCGCGGCTTCCCGATGTCATGCAGCAGTGCGGCCAGCCGCAGCACCAGGTCGGGCCCGTCCTCCTCCAGGTCGATCGCCTGCTCGAGCACGATCAGCGAGTGGTCGTAGACGTCCTTGTGCCGGTGGTGTTCGTCACTCTCCAGCCGCAGGGCCGGCAGCTCGGGCAGCACCCGGTCGGCCAGGCCGGTGTCCACCAGCAGGCCGAGGCCCTTGCGGGGGTGGGCAGAGAGCAGCAGCTTGTTCAGCTCGGCCTGGATCCGCTCGGCCGAGACGATCTCGATCCGGTCGTACATCGACTCCATGGCCGCAACGACCTCGGGTGCCACCTCGAAGTCGAGCTGGGCGGCGAACCGGGCGGCCCGCATCATGCGCAGCGGATCGTCCGAGAAGGAGTCCTCCGGGGTGCCCGGGGTCCGCAGGATCCGTGCCTCCAGGTCCTCCAGGCCGCCGTGCGGGTCGATGAACTCCTGCTCGGGCAGGGCCAGGGCCATGGCGTTGACCGTGAAGTCGCGGCGGACCAGGTCCTCCTCGATGGAGTCGCCGTAGGACACCTCGGGCTTGCGCGAGGTCCGGTCGTACGCCTCCGACCGGTAGGTGGTCACCTCGATCTGGAAGCTCCGGTCGGTGTCACCGACCCGGGCCTCCTTCTGGCAGCCGATGGTGCCGAAGGCGATGCCGACGTCCCAGACCGAGTCCGCCCAGGGCCGGACGATCCTCAGCACGTCTTCGGGGCGGGCATCGGTGGTGAAGTCCAGATCGTTGCCGAGGCGCCCGAGCAGCGCGTCGCGGACGGAGCCGCCGACCAGGGCGAGGCGGAAGCCCGCCTCCTGGAAGCGGCGTCCGAGCTCGTCGGCGACGGGGGCGACCCGCAGCAGTTCGTTCACTGCGCGGTGCTGCACCTGACTCAGGGCGCTGGGGTTGTCTTCATTGGCGTTCGGCACAACAGAAAAGGGTACGTGCCCCGCCCGCGAGGAGCTTCCCCGTTTACGGGACACCCCGCGGCCGTACCGCCGCCCGGCGGCCACGATCATGTGGAGCAGTCCGCGGCACTCGGGCACAGCGGGCCTCGTTACCATGCGTGGACGCACAAACGACGACCACTGACACCGAGGGACGGGCGAAGCGCGTGGCCGATGGGGCAGACACGGGAGACATCAGCGGGCCGGCCCCGGCTCCGCTCCGACGCCGCTGGCTGCGGCGTGCGGTCGTGCTGCTCGCAGGCACTCCGGTGCTCGCCGGCCTGGTCTACGCCCCGGCGCCCGAGGCCACAGCGGCCGAGAACGGCAACGGGACCGTCGATGTGCAATTGCTCTCGCTGGCCCCCGCCGCCCCGGTGAAGGGCGACACCCTCACCATCACCGGCACCGTGACCAACACGGGGGCGGAGACGATCACGGACGCCCATGTGGGTCTGCGGGTCGGACCTCCGCTGAACAGCCGGGACGCCATCGACAGCGTCTCCGAGCGGACCCGCTTCCGGGCCGGGGTCGACCCCGCGGAGATCGACGCGGCCTACGCGGTCAAGATCCCCGCCCTGCCGTCCAAGGTCGGCCAGGAGTTCACCCTCAAGGTCCCGGTCAACAAGCTGGAGCTGGACAAGGACGGGGTCTACCAGCTCGGCGTCTCGGTGTCCGGAGAGACCGGCAGCCGCCCGGCCGAGCAGGTCCTCGGAATCGAGCGGACCTTCCTGCCGTGGCAGCCGGAGGCAGCCGCCAAGCGCTCCCAGCTCACCTATCTCTGGCCGCTGATCTCCACCACTCACCTGACCGCCGAGACCCTGCCCGACGAGACCCAGACCCCCGTCTTCCTGGACGACGACCTGGCCGCGGATCTGGCGGAGACCGGCCGTCTGGGACAGATGGTCTCCCTCGGCAAGGAGCTCCCCGTCACCTGGGTCATCGACCCCGACCTGCTGTACACGGTCGATGCGATGACCAAGGGCTACCGGGTGCGCACCCCGGACGGAAAGGTCGTCCAGGGCAAGAGCAAGGCCGTCGCCGAGCGGTGGCTGAACTCCCTCGAAGCGGCCGTGCAGGGCAAGAAGGTCGTTGCCCTGCCCTTCGCCGACCCGGACATCGCCTCCCTCGCCCACCGCGGGAAGGACGTCTCGGGCAGCCTGGGCCAGCTCCGGCCCGCCACCGACAAGGCGGCCCAGGCCGTCGAGACCGTCCTGCACATCACCCCGTCGACCGACTTCTCCTGGCCGCTCGAAGGGGCCATCGATCCGTCGATCGTCAATGTGGCCACCTCGGCCGGCGCCCACAACGTGCTGACCCGCAGCGACAGCCTGCAGGAGAGCGGCACCCTCGGCTACACGCCCTCGGCCGCCCGACCCATCGGGGCCGGCGCCACGGCCGTCGTCGCCGACGCTCGGCTGTCCACCGCCTTCCAGGGCGACATGCTGGCCGCCGGGACCTCCACCCTCGCGGTACAGGAGTTCCTCGCCCAGAGCCTCGCCCTGAACCTCCAGCCCACCGATGCCCAGCGCAGCTTCGTGGTCGCGCCGCAGCGGATGCCCACCTCCAGCCAGGTGCAGAGCATGGCCGTCGCGCTGCGCGGCCTGCAGCCCGGCCGCTGGACCCAGCCGCTGGACCTGGAGGACGCCGCCAAGGCCAAGCCCGACCCGGGGGCCGCCACCCAGGTCCCGGGCGCCGGCCAGTACCCGGAGATGCTGCGGAAGTCGGAGCTCCCGCAGGCCGCCTTCGAGAAGATCCGCACCACGCAGAACACCCTCGACCACTTCAAGGTGATCCTCAGCGCCCCCGACCGGGTCACCATCCCGTTCGGCAACACGATCAACCGGGAGATGTCCACCTCCTGGCGCGGCCATCCCCAGGAGGCCCGGCTGTACCGGGACGGGGTGCAGCAGTACCTCATCGGGCTCACCGAGAAGGTCCGGCTGGTCCGCAAGTCCGACGCCACCCTCTCCGGGCACAGCGCCACCATCCCGGTCACCGTGCAGAACGGCCTGGTCCAGGACGTGCAGGGCCTGGTGCTGCGGCTGAAGTCCGCCAACCCGACCCGCCTGATGTTCGAGGGGGAGGGCGGCCAGGCCCAGCAGGAGGTGTCCGTCCAGGGCGGGCACAGCCAGACCGTCAAGTTCACCGCCAACGCCACGGCGAGCGGCCCCGTCGAGGTCACCGCACAGCTCTTCACCAAGGACGGCGTGGCCTACGGCAAGCCACGGAAGTTCACAGTCGAGGCCACCGAGATCACCTCCACCGTGATGCTCGTCATCGCCGGCGGTGTGCTCCTCCTGGTCCTGGCGGGCATCAAGATGTATGCAGCCCGCAAGCGGGTAGCGGCGCGTGCCGCCGCCGAGGAGAGCACGCAGCCGAGTGACGAGAGCGCGGACACCGGACCGCAAAGCGGCAGCACGTCCGGCCCGGGTGAGACAGTGGACCGTTGAGCGATGCCGTGGCCGGTCGGCCTGGGGACGATGAGGTGGGGTTTCGATGAACGCGCCGTACGACGGTGACCGTGCGCAGGGCACCGGCGGGCCAGCGCCCGGCCAGGGCACTGCCCCGGGCGCCCCGGTGGCCGGGCAGGTACCTCCGCCTGCCCACGCGCCGGACCGCGACCCGTATGTCCAGGACGCCTACGCCTACGACCCGTACCGGTCGCAGGACCTGTCCGCACAGGACCCCGTGACCGAGGCCCTCTACGACCGGGCCGCACACCCCCCGCCGCCTCCCGGCACGTACCAGGAACCCGGCCCGCTGTACGCGGCCCCGTCGGCGCCCCCGTACGCCCCCGACCCGCGGGTGTGGGCCCAGACCCCGCCGCCCGAGCCGGACGGCCCGTCCCGGCACATGCCGTACGGGGACCAGGCGGCCACCACCCAGTTCGTCGGCGTGGACTCCCTCGTCACCACGGCCGCCGAGGCGGAGCCCGAACCGGACGCCTTCGCCCACCTGTACCGCGACCAGCAGGCCACCCCCCGGCCCGCCGTCGAGGAAGCCCCCGTCGCCGCCCCGGCGCCCGCCAAGCCCGCCGGCCGGGCCGCGAGCCTGCTCAAGTCCAGCGCGCTGATGGCCGCCGGCACGATCGTCTCCCGCATCACCGGCTTCCTGCGCACCCTGGTGATCGCCGCCGCGATCGGTGTCGGCACCTTCAACGACACCTACCAGGTCGCCAACACCCTGCCGACGATGATCTACGTACTGGTCGGCGGCGGTGCCCTCAACGCCGTGTTCATCCCGCAGCTGGTGCGGGCCATGAAGAACGACAGCGACGGGGGAACGGCCTACGCCAACCGGCTCCTCACCCTCGTGGTGGTCCTGCTGGCCGGCGTCACCACGGTCTGTGTGCTGGCCGCTCCGCTGTTCATCACCATGATGTCCCCGAAGATCGCCTCCGACCCGAAGCAGATGGAGGTGGCCGTCGCCTTCGCCCGCTACTGCCTGCCCACCATGTTCTTCATGGGCATCCACGTGGTCCTCGGCCAGATCCTCAACGCCCGCGGCCGGTTCGGCGCGATGATGTGGACCCCCGTCCTCAACAACATCGTGGTCATCGCCACCTTCGGCGCCTTCATCTGGGCCTTCGGCGGATTCACCACCTCCGGCGTCAACGCCTCCACCGTCACCCCCGAAGGCGTCCGCCTGCTCGGCCTCGGCACCCTGCTGGGCCTCACCGTCCAGGCCCTGGCGATGCTGCCCTACCTGCGGGACGCCGGCTTCAGCCCGCGGCTGCGCTTCGACTGGAAGGGCCACGGCCTCGGCAAGGCCGCCCGGCTGGCCAAGTGGACGTTCTTCTTCGTCCTCGCCAACCAGGTCGGTCTCGTGGTCGTCACCCAGCTCGCCACCTGGGCCGGTTCGGTGGCCGAGAAGCAGGGCCACCCCGGTACCGGCATCACCGCCTACAACTACGCCCTGCTGCTCTGGCAGATGCCGCAGGCGATCATCACCGTCTCGGTGATGACGGCCGTCCTCCCCCGCATCTCCCGCTCCGCCCACGACGGGGACGCCGCGGCCGTCCGCGACGACATCTCCTACGGCCTGCGCACCTCGGCCGTCGCGATCGTCCCCTGCGCCTTCGCGTTCCTCGCCCTCGGCGTGCCCATGGCCACCCTGCTGTACGCGGGCTCCGGCGCCGGCGCCCAGAACATCGGCTACGTGCTGATGGCCTTCGGCCTCGGCCTCATCCCGTACTCCGTGCAGTACGTCGTCCTGCGCGGGTTCTACGCCTACGAAGACACCCGGACGCCCTTCTACAACACCGTCATCGTGGCCGGCGTCAACGCCGCCGTCTCCGCCGCCGCCTTCTTCGTGCTGCCCGCCCGCTGGGCCGTCGTCGGCATGGCCGCCGCCTACGGCCTCGGCTACACCGTCGGTGTCGGTGTCGCCTGGCGCCGCCTGAAGACCCGGCTGGGCGGCGACCTCGACGGCGCCCACGTCATGCGCACCTACACCCGCCTCACCGGAGCCTGCATCCCGGCCGCCCTGGTCGCCGGTGCCGCAGCCTGGGGCATCACCCACTACCTCGGCAGCGGAGTGACCGGTTCCCTGGCCGCGCTCGTGGCCGGCGCCATCGCCCTTGCGGCCGTATTCCTCATCGCCGCCAAGCGGATGCGGATCGAGGAGCTCAACGCCATGGTCGGAATGGTGCGCGGACGACTGGGGCGCTGATGCGCACAACCATCGGCCCCCATCGTGTGTCGTGCATAGCGTCGGACTGTGGGCACAATTGGCATGGCTTCGCAGACTGACCGACAGCGCGTAACGGATGGGGAGGCAGGAACGACGGTGGCGGAACGTAGCACGGCTGCCGTCGACGTGGCCGACAACAGCGGCGACGAGCCGCCGGCCGCTCAGGCGGCCAAGGCCACGGCCGACGGGGTGGAGACCCAGGACGCCCGACAAGCCGCGGACAAGCCCATGCCCGAACCGGACGGTGAACGGAAGGCAGCGGCCACGGCCGCGCCCGAACTCCACAGCGGCCACAAGCTGGCCAGACGCTACCGGCTCGAGGAATGCGTCACCCGTCTGGACGGATTCAGCAGCTGGCGCGCGATGGACGAAAAACTCCGCCGCGCCGTGGGTGTGCACCTGCTGCCCGCCGACCACCCCCGGGCCCGTTCGGTCCTGGCCGCCGCCCGCTCCTCGGCCCTCCTCGGCGACCCCCGGTTCGTCCAGGTCCTCGACGCCGTCGAGGAGAACGACCTCGTCTACGTGGTCCACGAATGGCTGCCGGACGCCACCGAGCTGACCGCCCTGCTCGCCACCGGCCCCATGGAGCCCCACGAGGCCTACCAGCTGGTCACCCAGGTCTCCCAGGCCATGACCGCCGCACACCGGGAAGGCCTGGCCCACCTGCGCCTGACCCCCGGGGCCATACTGCGGACCTCCACCGGCCAGTACCGCATCCGCGGCCTCGCCGTGAACGCCGCCCTGCGCGGTATCACCAGCGACAGCCCACAGCGCACCGACACCGAGGCGATCGGCGCACTGCTGTACGCCGCCCTCACCCAGCGCTGGCCCTACGAGACCGACGCCTACGGCCTCAGCGGCCTGCCCAAGGGCGTCGGCCTGATCGCCCCCGACCAGGTCCGGGCCGGCGTCCACCGCGGCCTGGGCGAGCTCGCCATGCGCGCCCTCGCCAACGACGGAGCCACCGCCTCCCGGCAGGAACCCGCCTTCACCACCCCCGAAGAACTGGCCAAGGCGGTCGCCGCGATGCCCCGCATCCGGCCCCCGGAGCCCACCTTCACCGCCCCGCCCGAATACCAGCACACCACCTACCAGCAGGGCAGCTACGGCACGCCCCGGCCCGGGGCCGCCACCACGGCGATGCCCGTGTCCCCGCCGCCGGCCCCCCTGCAGAGCCGGACCGGCCGCGCCCTCAAGTGGGGCGTCGCCGCGCTGCTCATCGCTGCCCTCGGCCTGGGCAGCTGGCAGCTCGCCGACACCCTCCTCGACAAGAGCGACAAGGGCAGCAACACCACCCAGAACCAGCCGCCCGCCACCGACAACGACGACGACGAGGCGCCACCGAAGAACGAACTCGTCCCGCTCGACATCAAGGCAGCCCAGGAGTACTACCCCGACGGCAATCCGCAGAACACCGACGGAGCCAAGTACAGCTACGACGGGAAGCCGACCACCTGGTGGCGGACCAAGAGCTTCAACGAAGGCCCGGACCTCACGTCCTACAAGGGCGGCGTCGGCCTGGTCTTCGACCTCGGCTCCGAGCAGGAGGTCAAGTCCGCTTCGATAGAGCTGAAGTACAGGGGTGACCACACCGAGATCGCGCTCTACGCGGCGGACAGCGCGTCCCCCTCGGGACCGGTCAGCTCGATGAAGAAGATCGTCGCCGGCACCACCTCGGACGGCACCATGAGCATGACCGCCAAGAACCCGGAAAAGACCCGCTACGTGGTGCTCTGGCTGACCGCCGCACCGTATGCCCCGCAATCCGAATTCAGCCAGGCCGGATACAAGCAGGGCATCACGGACGTGAAGTTCTCGGGCTGACCGACAGCAGGGGAGGGGCTCACCTTTGGACGACGCCGCACCCGGCGACAGCGACCAGGAACTCCTGGCACGGCATGTCGCCGGGGACCCCGATGCCTTCGGTGAGCTGGTACGCCGCCACCGGGACCGGCTCTGGGCCGTCGCCCTGCGCACCCTCGGCGACCGCGAGGAAGCCGCCGACGCCGTCCAGGACGCCCTGGTCTCCGCCTACCGGGCCGCCCACACCTTCCGCGGGGACTCCGCCGTCACCACCTGGCTGCACCGCATCACCGTGAACGCCTGCCTGGACCGGGCCCGCAAGGCCGCCACCCGCCGCACCTCGCCCCTGGACGACACCGACCGCTTGGAGCGGCTCCTGGAGCCCCACGAGTCCGCCGAGGCGCCCGCCGAACGCCAGGACCTCCACCGGCAGCTCCTGGCCGCCCTGGCCACCCTGCCGGCCGATCAGCGGGCCGCCCTCGTCCTCGTCGACATGCAGGGCTACCCCGTCGCCGAAGCCGCCAGGATCCTCGAGGTGCCAGCCGGCACCATCAAGAGCCGCTGCGCCCGTGGCCGGGCAAAACTCGTCCCGATGCTCACTCATCTGCGCGGCGATCACGGGGATAACCCCGCCACGGAGCGGGGAAGGAACCGGTCGCAGGGGACTCCCGTCCCACCGGCAGCAGAACACAGGGACCCGAATGCCGTGAAGGGCGGAGGTGGACGAACGTGAGCCCCACAACCGGCGCGCCCGGAACGATCCGGCACCCGGATGTCTCGGAGATCTCCGACCTCGCCGAGGGCCTGCTCTCCCCGACCCGCTCGGCGGAGGTCCGCCGGCACCTCGACGACTGCGCCCTGTGCGCAGACGTACGCGCCTCCCTGGAGGAGATCCGCGGGCTGCTCGGCACGCTGCCGGGGCCCGCCCGGATGCCCGCCGACATCGCCGGCCGGATCGACGCGGCCCTCGCCGCCGAGGCCCTCCTCGGCCGGACCTCGCCCCCGGCCGCCCGGCCGCAGTCCGAGCCCGCCCCGCGCCGCGTTTCACGTGAAACATCGCCCACCCGGCCGGCGCGCACCGCCCCGGCCGGGCGCCCCGGCTCCGCAACCGGCCCCGGCCGCAACCGGGCCCGTCGCCGGATGGCCGCACTCGGTGCCCTGGCCGCCGCGGCGGCCTGCGTGCTCGGCATCTACCTCACCGGCGGCTTCCCCTCCGGTGAGGCCGGCCACGACGCGGCGACCAAGCAGGCGCCCAGCGCCGCCGCCGACCAGTCCCACCGGGCCGCCGGCTCCTTCACCGCAGAAGGCCTCCAGGGCAACGTCCGGCAGCTCCTGACCGGCGCGGCGACAGGGGAGACGCAGGGAGAGAAGGGCGAGAAGAACACCTTCGGAGCGGACGGCACCAGCCCCCAGCCCGGCCTTGTCGCCCCGGAAGGCCGCAGCGCCGCAGCGGTACCGCAGTGCGTGCGGGCCGGCACCGGCCGCACCGAGGCCCCGCTTGCCGCCGAACGGGGGACCTTCCAGGGCACCGAGGTCTACCTGCTGGTCCTCCCCCACCCCGGCGACCTCGCCAAGGTCGACGCCTTCCTCATCGGCACCGCCTGCGAAAACACCCCCGGAAAGGCCGCCGGCGAGCCCCTGCTCACCGAGACCTACCCCCGCCCGTAACACGTAAGGGCGGTCACGGGGACAGCCTGGGAATGCACGCGCCGTAGGATCCGTTGGGTGGGGTGAGAGTCCGCACCGGCCCCCGGTAGGCAGCAGGCAGTCCGCAGAAACGAGGAAAAAACCCGTGAGCGACGTACGCAACGTGATCATCATCGGCTCTGGGCCGGCCGGTTACACCGCCGCCCTGTACACCGCACGCGCTTCGCTCAAGCCCCTGGTGTTCGAGGGTGCCGTCACCGCGGGTGGCGCGCTGATGAACACCACCGAGGTCGAGAACTTCCCCGGCTTCCGTGACGGCATCATGGGCCCGGACCTCATGGACAACATGCGCGCCCAGGCCGAGCGCTTCGGTGCCGAGCTGGTCCCGGACGACATCGTCACGGTCGACCTCAGCGGCGAGATCAAGACCGTCACCGACACCGCCGGCACGGTCCACCGCGCCAAGGCCGTCATCGTCACCACCGGTTCGCAGCACCGCAAGCTGGGCCTGCCCAACGAGGACGCCCTCTCCGGCCGCGGTGTCTCCTGGTGCGCGACCTGCGACGGGTTCTTCTTCAAGGACCAGGACATCGCCGTCGTCGGCGGCGGCGACACCGCGATGGAGGAGGCGACCTTCCTCTCGCGGTTCGCCAAGTCGGTCACCATCGTCCACCGCCGTGACAGCCTGCGCGCCTCCAAGGCGATGCAGGACCGCGCCTTCGCCGACCCGAAGATCAAGTTCGCCTGGGACAGCGAGGTCGCCACGATCCACGGGGACAGCAAGCTCTCGAGCCTGACCCTGCGCAACACCAAGACCGGCGAGACCTCCGAGCTGGCCGTCACCGGCCTGTTCATCGCCGTGGGCCACGACCCGCGCACCGAGCTCTTCAAGGGCCAGCTGGAGCTGGACGAGGAGGGCTACCTCAAGGTCGAGGCCCCCTCGACCCGCACCAACCTCCCGGGCGTCTTCGGCGCCGGCGACGTCGTCGACCACACCTACCGCCAGGCCATCACCGCCGCGGGCACGGGCTGCTCCGCCGCCCTGGACGCCGAGCGGTTCCTGGCCGCCCTGACGGACGCCGACAAGGCCGCCGCGGCCGTCTGACCCACCCCCTGATCCACCCCCCTCACACCCCACACCCCGCAGGAAAGAAGGAGGCCGCTGTGGCCGGCACCCTGAAGAACGTCACCGACGCAGACTTCGACGCCGAGGTTCTGCGCAGCGACAAGCCCGTCCTGGTGGACTTCTGGGCTGCCTGGTGCGGCCCCTGCCGCCAGATCGCTCCGTCCCTCGAAGCCATCGCCGCCGAGTACGGCGACCAGATCGAGATCGTCAAGCTCAACATCGACGAGAACCCGGCGACGGCCGCGAAGTACGGGGTCATGTCCATCCCGACGCTGAACGTCTACCAGAACGGCGAGGTCGCCAAGACCATCGTCGGTGCCAAGCCCAAGGCCGCCATCCTGCGCGACCTCGACGGCTTCGTCGAGCTCAAGCCGGTCGGCTGACAGCAGGCACCACACAGCGCCGAGCACAGCAGAACGGGGCCGCCCCCTCACCGGGGGCGGCCCCGTCCGCGTACGGTCAGAGGGGACGCAGGGCCGGCTCCTTGCGGGCCGCACCGAGCAGCCGGTCCAGGGCCAGCTCCACGTCTTCCTTCCACGACAGCGTCGACCGCAGCTCCAGCCGCAGCCTCGGATGCACGGGATGCGGACGCACCGTCTTGAAGCCCACCGCCAGCAGATGGTCCGCCGGCAGCAGGCAGCCCGGCCGTTCCCAGCGCGCATCCCCGAATGCCTCGATCGCCCGGAACCCCCGCCGCAGCAGGTCCTTCGCGACCGTCTGCACCATCACCCGGCCCAGCCCCTGCCCCTGATACCCCGGCATGATCCACCCCGTGATCAGCTGCACCGCATCAGGGGAGACCGGACTGGTCGGGAACGCCGTGGCCCGCGGCACATAGGCCGGCGGTGCGAACAGAACGAAGCCCACCGGGACCTCGTCCACATAGACCACCCGGCCGCAGGACCCCCACTCCAGGAGCACCGCGGAGATCCAGGCCTCCTTCTCGAGCTCCGGAGTACCCGCCTTCACCGCCGCCTCACCACTGACGGGGTCGAGCTCCCAGAACACGCACGACCGACAACGCCTGGGCAGGTCCTGAAGGTTGTCCAGCGTGAGAGGTACCAGCCGACGACCCATGAACGCATCGTATAAGGGCAAAGGGCGGGCCGCACCGGTCGACCACCGGCACAGCCCGCCCACCTCCCCGGGAACTACTCCCCGGAACCGCCCTGCTCCAGCACCCGGCCCTCGCCCGGCGCCAGCGTCCCCAGAATCCGCTCAAGATCCTCCATCGAGGCGAACTCGACGGTGATCTTTCCCTTCTTCTGGCCCAGATCGACCTTCACCCGCGTCTCGAACCGGTCCGACAGCCGCGAAGCCAGCTCGTTCAGCGCCGGTGAGACCCGGGCACCGGCCCGCGGCCCCTTCGGCTTGACCGGGCCCGAAGGCTCCGATGCCATCAGGGTGACGATCTCCTCGACCGCACGGACCGACAGCCCCTCGGCCACGATCCGGTGTGCCAGCCGATCCTGCACCTCGGTGTCGACCACCGACAGCAGCGCCCTGGCGTGCCCCGCCGACAGCACACCGGCCGCAACCCGCCGCTGTACCGGCGGCGACAGCTTCAGCAGCCGCAGCGTGTTCGACACCTGCGGACGCGAACGCCCGATCCGGTCCGCCAGCTGGTCATGCGTACAGCTGAAATCCCGCAGCAGCTGGTCATAGGCAGCGGCCTCTTCCAGCGGGTTCAGCTGGGCCCGGTGGAGGTTCTCCAGCAGGGCGTCCAGCAGCAGCTTCTCGTCGTCCGTGGCCCGGATGATCGCCGGAATACGCTCCAGACCGGCCTCCCGGCAGGCCCGCCAGCGACGCTCACCCATGATGAGCTCATAGCGGTCCTGGCCCGACTGCCGCACCACCACCGGCTGGAGCAGTCCCACCTCCTGGATGGAGGTCACCAGCTCCGCCAGCGCGTCCTCGTCGAACACATCCCGCGGCTGCCGCGGGTTCGGCGTGATCGCGTCCATCGGAAGTTCCGCGAACGTCGCCCCCGCCACCATGTTGGCCGGCACCGGCTCCACCGCGGCCGACGACTCCGATTCACCGGGGATCCCCCCGGCCAGGCCAGAGGGAGAAGCATCGGCCTGCGCCAGCGAAGCCAGCTTCGCCGCCGCAACGCCACGCTCTGCCGTCAGGACCGGCACCGCCGAAGGGGAGGTCGAACCCGCCCCCACCGCCGGCACGTCCTTCTCCTGCGGCGCTGCGGGGATCAGCGCACCGAGCCCCCGTCCCAGACCTCTACGTCGCTCACTCACTGAATCCCCTCCACCGCACTGTGCATGTTGTTCGTACCCCGCAGCGCAATCTCCCGCGCCGCCTCCAGATAGGAGAGGGAACCACTGGACCCCGGATCGTAGGTCAGAACCGTCTGACCGTAGCTCGGCGCCTCCGAGATGCGCACCGACCGCGGGATGCTCGTCCGGAGCACCTCGTTCCCGAAGTGGCTGCGCACCTCGTCCGCCACCTGCGAAGCCAGCCGCGTCCTGCCGTCGTACATCGTCAGCAGGATGGTCGACACGTGCAGAGCCGGGTTCAGATGGGCCCGCACCAGGTCGACATTACGCAGCAGCTGCCCCAGACCCTCCAGCGCGTAGTACTCGCACTGGATGGGGATCAGCACCTCCGCGCCTGCCACCAGGGCATTGACGGTCAGCAGTCCCAGCGAGGGCGGGCAGTCGATGAGGATGTAGTCCAGCGGCTGCTGGTAGGCCTGGATCGCCCGCTGAAGCCGGCTCTCGCGGGCCACCAGCGATACCAGCTCGATCTCCGCACCGGCCAGATCGATGGTGGCCGGGGCACAGAACAGGCCCTCCACGTCCGGAACGGGCTGGACCACCTCCAGCAGCGGCCGGCTCTCCACCAGAACCTCGTAGATGGAGGGCACCTCGGCGTGGTGGTCGATGCCCAGGGCGGTGGACGCATTGCCCTGCGGATCGAGGTCGATCACCAGGACCCTGGCCCCGTGCAGCGCCAGCGAGGCCGCCAGGTTCACGGTCGTGGTGGTCTTACCCACGCCGCCCTTCTGGTTGGCGACCACCATGACCCTGGTCTGCTCCGGCCTGGGCAGGCCCTCGCCCGCCCGGCCCAGAGCCTCTACGGCCAATTGGGCGGCACGGCCGATCGGTGTGTCGTTGTCCACCAAAGGTGGCGGCGGTGTTTCACGTGAAACATCCTCGCCCGCCGCTTCGGTGCGGGGGCCGGGGACCGGATCGGCCATCGGCCCCGCGAGGTTGGCGTCTGACCGCACGGATTCACTCTCCTCGACATCAGGCTCGCGATGGACAGAGCCTGCCATGCCTTCGGGGTCGCGAACCAGCGGGGCCCGTACTCCTGTGGATGAATCCACCATTGTGGACAACGGAACCACCGGATCGGAGGCCCCCGTTTCCTTGCGCTGACGAGGGGACGCAGCCGCACGACCGCGACTGATGATTCCGTGCAGCAGAGAGCGACGTTTCACGTGAAACACGATGCACGGGCGGGGTCGTCACCCCGCTACGACACTCCGAAATCCATACCTACAGGGATCAACCGGCCATCAACGGCGCCGACGGGTCCGGCCCGTCCGAGCCGCCTTCGCCCGCTTGGCAGCGAACCGCACTCCCCCCGGGCTCTCCCCGACCTCGACCCTCACCAAGGTCGACAGGGGGTCCACCACGCCCTCGCCGACGTGCAGCACCGAGGTCTTCACCACACCGAGCTTCGCCAGCGCGGTCTTGGCCGCCACCAGCTCCTCATCGGCGGTATCGCCCTTGAGTGCCAGCATCTCCCCATAGGGACGCAGCAGCGGAACGCCCCAGCCCGCCAGCCGGTCCAGCGGGGCCACCGCACGTGCGGTCACCACATGCACCGGCTGGAGCTTGCCCAGCATCTCCTCGGCCCGGCCGCGCACCACCGTCACATGGTCCAGGCCCAGCAGCTCCACGACCTCCTGGAGGAAGGTGGTGCGCCGCAGCAGGGGCTCCAGCAGCGTGATCTTGAGATCCGGCCGGACCAGCGCCAGCGGAATACCCGGAAGACCCGCCCCGGAGCCCACATCGCACACGGTGACGCCCTCGGGTACCGCTTCCGCCAGCACCGCGCAGTTCAGCAGGTGCCGCTCCCACAGCCGGGGCACCTCACGGGGCCCGATCAGGCCCCGCTTGACGCCCGCGTCCGCCAACAGTTCCGCGTACCGAACAGCCTCCGGGAAATGCTCACCGAATACCGCCCGGGCCTCTTCCGGCGCCGGGGGAAGCGCCGCTGCTGCCTCGGTCACGGGGAACCGTCCTTCCGTACCGCACTCTGATCTATCAGGCTGACAAACTTCGGCCCCGTCTGCGACACAGACGGGGCCGAACACTCACACGTCCGGTCAGGCCGGAAGGACAACGACGAAGCGCTGCGGCTCCTCGCCCTCCGACTCACTGCGCAGACCCGCAGCCGCCACGGCGTCGTGGACGACCTTTCGCTCGAACGGGGTCATCGGAGCCAGCTTCAGCGGCTCGCCCGAGGTCTTCACGTCCTCGGCGGCCTTGGCGCCCAGCGCCGCCAGCTCCTCGCGCTTCTTCGCCCGGAACCCGGCGATGTCCAGCATCAGCCGGCTCCGGTCCCCGGTCTCCCGGTGCACGGCCAGGCGCGTCAGCTCCTGCAGAGCCTCCAGGACCTCGCCGTCACGGCCCACGAGCTTCTGCAGATCACGGCCGGCCGAGTCGCTGACGATCGACACCGCCGCACGATCGGCCTCGACATCCATGTCGATGTCGCCGTCCAGGTCGGCGATGTCGAGCAGACCCTCGAGGTAGTCGGCCGCGATCTCACCCTCCTGCTCCAGGCGGGTCAGGGTGTCGCCACCCTCTGCGGCGGCGGCGGAGGTGGTGCCTTCCGTCACGGGACGACTCCTTCTTGCTTCTCGGGGGCTTCTTACTTCTTGGACGAGGGCTTGCCGGGGACCTGGCGCTGCGACTTCGACTGCCGCTTCGGCTGCTGCCGCTTCACGGCACCGCCGCTCGCCGCATCGGAATCCGCCGTGGCCTCGACGCTCTTGATCACAGAACCGTCCGCCTGCGCGGCCATGCCCTGCTTCGTGAGTGCGGAGATGAACTTGCGCTCGTTGTCGTTGCGGTCCGGGCCCTTGGCCACGATCGCCGCGACGACCCTCTTCTTGCCCCGGCCCTTGACCTCGCCGTGCGTGGTCACCTGCTTGAGCAGTCGGGTCAGGTACTGGTCCTGCGCCTTGCTGCCCGGCGTCGGGTTCTGGTTGATCACGTACATCTGCTGACCCATGGTCCAGACGTTCGTGGTCAGCCAGTAGACGAGGACACCGACGGGGAAGTTGATACCCATGACCGCGAAGATCACCGGGAAGATGTACATCAGCATCTTCTGCTGCTGCATGAACGGCGTCTTGACCGAGAGGTCGACGTTCTTCTGCATCAGCTGACGCTGGGTGTAGAACTGCGACAGCGACATCAGGATGATCATGACCGCGGTCACGATCCGGACGTCGAGCAGCGTGGAGCCCAGCGCCTCGACCTTCTCCGGGCTGTCCATGAACTTGGCGGCGATCGGCGCACCGAAGATCTTGGCCTCACGAGCGCTGTTGACCAGCTGCTGGTCCATCGCGCCGATGGTCTTGCCATTGGCGATGTTCGCAAGCACGTGGTACAGCGCGAAGAAGAACGGGGACTGCGCCAGGATGGGAAGGCACGAGGAGAGCGGGTTGGTACCCGTCTCCTTGTACAGCTTCATCATCTCTTCGGACTGACGCTGCTTGTCGTTCTTGTAGCGCTCCTGAATCGCCTTCATCTTCGGCTGGAGCGCCTGCATGCCCCGCGTCGCCTTGATCTGCTTCACGAAGAGCGGGATCAGGCAGATACGGATCAGGATCACCAGGGACACGATGGACAGGCCCCAGGCCCATCCACTGTCCGCCCCGAAGACCGCTCCGTACAGCGAGTGGAACTGGACGATGATCCACGAGACGGGATAGGTGATAAAGCTGAACAGACTGGCAATCGTGTCCACTAATCAGGCTCCTTGAGCATTGCGAGGTCTACGCAACGCACTGCGCAGCTGCTCGTGCCAACGCGGGCGTTTACGAGGTGGGACGTGATCCACACCGCCCGGGGACCACGGATTGCACCGCAGGATCCGCCAGGCGGTCAGAGCAGTCCCCTTCACCGCACCATGCCGGTCGATGGCCGTGTACCCGTAGTGCGAACACGAGGGGTAGTAGCGGCACACCGGCCCGAGCAGCGGACTGATCGTCCACTGGTACAGCTTGATCAAAGCGAGCAGCGGGTACTTCATCGAGGCACGCCTCCCAGCAACCGCGTGAAAGCGGCATCCAGGTCCCGGGCCAGATCATCGGCGCCGGCGTCGCCCGCTCCGGGCAGGGCCCGTACCACCACCAGGCTACCTGCGGGCAAGACGGACAGCCGCTCCCGCATCAGGTGACGTAGCTTGCGCTTCACCCGGTTACGGACCACAGCCGGACCCACTGCCTTGCTGACGACGAAACCCGCACGCGTCGAGGGAGCGATCTCCCCCGGCTCGTGCGGGTCCGTTGCACCGCTGGTACGTAGGTGAACGACGAGGAGCGGGCGTCCTGCCCGGCGGCCTCGGCGTACCGCGTTCGCGAAGTCCTCGCGCCGCCTCAGCCGATGTTCGGGAGACAGCACGACGTCATGCCCTGTGTGATCAGGCGGACAGGGTGGCGCGGCCCTTGCCACGACGGGCGGCGAGGATCGCGCGACCGGCACGGGTACGCATCCGCAGACGGAAGCCGTGGGTCTTGGCGCGACGACGGTTGTTCGGCTGGAAGGTGCGCTTGCTCACTCGGGGGCTCCAGAGAATGAATCGTTGTGGCGTGACATCGCCTGGCTGTCACCGTGCGCCCACGAGGAATTTCGCGTGATCGCCCGAGTGGACACCGCTAAACGATCACAATCAGTGACCTTCGCCCATCGGTAGGCAGGCGGCAGCAGCCATCGACAACTCGACCTCGTTACGGTACGCGCGGCTACGCCATCCGGTCAAACCGAGCCGTCATCGCGCCGAGACGGGGCCGCACTGTGCACAGGCTGTGGACAACGACTTGAACCCTACCCGTCAGGCTGACTACCGTTGCCTGACCCCGGATTTTTTTGTCCCGACCGTCCCAAAGAACCACACATTCGTGGGACCTGTGAGAGAGCGTGCTCTGTGGCTGACGTACCTGCCGATCTTGCCGCAGTGTGGCCACGCGTACTCGAGAAGCTCCTCGGGGAGGGTCAGCAAGGCATCGAGCCCAAGGACAAGCAGTGGATCGAGCGCTGCCAGCCCCTGGCCCTGGTCGCCGACACGGCACTGCTCGCCGTCCCGAACGAATGGGGCAAGCGGGTCCTGGAAGGCCGTCTCGCCCCGCTGATCAGTGACACCCTCAGCCGCGAGTGCGGACGCCCCATCCGGATCGCGATCACCGTCGACGACTCCGCCGGCGAACCCGCACCCCCGGCCCCGCCGGCCGCCGCGCAGCGGGAGCCGTACGCCGACCAGCGCGACTCCTACTCCGACCAGATGCCCACCGCCCGGCCCGCCTACCCGGACTACCAGCAGCCCCGCCCCGAGCCCGGCGCCTGGCCCGGCTGGCAGCAGCCCCGGCTCGGCGGGTACCCCGAGCGCGACCCGTACGCCTCCCCGCAGCCCGGCTACCTCCAGCAGCCGGACTCCGGGTACGAGCCCTCGTACGAGCAGCCCTCGTACGAACCCCCCTCCTACGAGCAGCCCGCCCCGCTGCCCCCGCCCGGCCGCGCCGGTCCCGCAGCGCCCCCGGCTCCCTCCGGCGGCTCCTCCTCCGGCCCGCTGGAACCGACGGCCCGCCTGAACCCCAAGTACCTGTTCGACACCTTCGTGATCGGCGCATCCAACCGCTTCGCGCACGCCGCCGCGGTCGCCGTCGCCGAGGCCCCCGCCAAGGCCTACAACCCGCTCTTCATCTACGGCGAGTCCGGCCTCGGCAAGACCCACCTGCTGCACGCCATCGGGCACTACGCGCGGAGCCTCTACCCCGGCACCCGGGTGCGGTACGTGAGCTCGGAGGAGTTCACCAACGAGTTCATCAACTCCATCCGCGACGGCAAGGGCGATGCGTTCCGCAAGCGTTACCGCGAGATGGACATCCTGCTGGTCGACGACATCCAGTTCCTCGCGAGCAAGGAGTCGACGCAGGAGGAGTTCTTCCACACCTTCAACACGCTCCACAACGCGAACAAGCAGATCGTGCTGTCCTCCGACCGGCCGCCCAAGCAGCTGGTGACCCTGGAGGACCGGCTCCGCAACCGCTTCGAGTGGGGACTGATCACCGACGTCCAGCCGCCCGAGCTGGAGACCCGGATCGCGATCCTCCGCAAGAAGGCCGTGCAGGAGCAGCTCAACGCCCCGCCGGAGGTCCTGGAGTTCATCGCCTCCCGCATCTCGCGCAACATCCGCGAGCTCGAGGGGGCGCTGATCCGGGTCACCGCCTTCGCCAGCCTCAACCGGCAGCCCGTCGACCTGGGGCTGACCGAGGACGTGCTGAAGAACCTGATCCCCGGCGGCGAGGACACCGCTCCGGAGATCACCGCGGCGGACATCATGGCGGCCACCGCGGACTACTTCGGCCTGACCGTGGACGATCTGTGCGGCTCCTCGCGGAGCCGGGTCCTGGTGACCGCCCGGCAGATCGCCATGTATCTGTGCCGGGAGCTGACCGACCTGTCGCTGCCGAAGATCGGGGCACAGTTCGGCGGGCGCGACCACACCACCGTGATGCACGCGGACCGCAAGATCCGTGCCCTGATGGCGGAACGGCGCTCCATCTACAACCAGGTCACCGAACTCACCAACCGCATCAAGAACGGCTGACGCCACCGCCACGCCTTCGAAGGGCGCTCCCGGACCACTCCGGGGGCGCCCTTCGGCGTTCCTGAACCGTCCCGGGGCGGGTCCGGGGGCGCGTTCAGCCCACACCCCGGGGCGCACCCGAATGGCCGCACGCCCCTGATCTGTTCGAATGCGCCCCCATCGGCCCAACTTGTCCACAGATTCCACAAGTTTCTGCCGTCCACAGCCTGGGGACTCGATCCGTCGCCCACAATCTGTCCACAGGGCCACCTATTGAGGGACCATCAGAGCAGGTCACGGGGCTGTGGAATTGTTGAATCAAGTTATCCACAGACTGTGGACGATCATTTCATCCACAGGGCTGTCCACCTCACTGTCCCCAGACAACCCACAGGGCACGGGCTCCTGTGCACAGGTTCGGGGCTGTCGTCCACATCCTTGTCCACTGTTCGGCAACTCCGCAGCCGTTCTCACCGCCCCGAGTGAAAGCCGTCACACCACCGTGGACGTTTGGGCTGTGGAGTAGTGGGGGAAACCTGGGGACACAGCTGTGGACTGTGAGGGCATGTCTGGGGACGGCCTGTGCAGAAGTTTTTGTTCTCCACAGACATGCCGTGTTGTCCACCGCCTTCGCCCACAGGCCCGGTGGATAAAAAACCGGCAGTGACCTGCGAGAACAGGGTTATCCACCGTTTCCACAGGCCCTACTACTACTCCCATAGACAGTTAGGCCGGATTCGGTTTTCAAGCAGGTCCTGTGCACAACTCGTCGGACCGCCGCCCCGACGCCTCGCTCCCGACTTGACGGCCGACCGCACCGACTGTCGGTGCCGTACGTCAGACTGGACCCCGGCACTGAGCCGACGAACGAGAGCCAGCAACAGCAGGAGGCGGTTTCCGGTGAAGATCCGGGTGGAGCGCGACGTACTCGCGGAGGCGGTGGCGTGGGCGGCCCGTAGCCTTCCGGCCCGGCCGCCGGTGCCCGTTCTCGCGGGCCTTCTCCTGAAGGCCGAGGAGGGCATGCTCAGCCTCTCCGGCTTCGACTACGAGGTCTCGGCCCGCGTCTCCGTCGAGGCGGACGTCGAGGAGGACGGCACCGTCCTCGTCTCCGGCCGGCTGCTCGCCGACATCTGCCGCGCACTCCCCAACCGCCCGGTCGAGATTTCCACAGACGGTGTACGGGCGACCGTGGTCTGCGGTTCCTCCCGGTTCACCCTCCACACCCTGCCTGTGGAGGAGTACCCGGCCCTGCCGCAGATGCCGACCGCCACCGGCACCGTGCCCGGCGAGGTCTTCGCCTCCGCCGCCGCCCAGGTGGCCATCGCCGCCGGCCGCGACGACACCCTGCCCGTGCTGACCGGTGTGCGCATCGAGATCGAGGGCGACCGGGTCACCCTCGCCTCCACCGACCGCTACCGCTTCGCGGTCCGCGAGTTCCTGTGGAAGCCGGAGAACCCGGACGCCTCCGCCGTGGCCCTGGTCCCGGCCAAGACCCTCCTCGACACCGCCAAGTCGCTGACCAGCGGCGACACCGTCACCCTGGCGTTGTCCGGCTCCGGCAAGGGCGAGGGCCTGATCGGCTTCGAGGGCGCCGGCCGGCGGACCACCACCCGCCTGCTCGAGGGCGACCTGCCCAAGTACCGCACCCTGTTCCCGACCGAGTTCAACTCCGTCGCCGTCATCGAGACCGCCCCGTTCGTCGAGGCCGTCAAGCGCGTGGCCCTGGTCGCCGAGCGGAACACCCCGGTGCGGCTGAGCTTCGAGCAGGGCGTGCTGATCCTGGAGGCCGGCTCCTCCGACGATGCACAGGCTGTGGAGCGCGTGGACGCCAAGCTCGAGGGCGACGACATCTCGATCGCCTTCAACCCGACCTTCCTGCTGGACGGCCTGAGCGCGATCGACTCCCCGGCCGCGCAGCTGAGCTTCACCACCTCCACCAAGCCGGCGCTGCTCAGCGGTCGCCCGGCGGTGGACGCGGAGGCGGACGAGGCCTACAAGTACCTGATCATGCCGGTTCGGCTGTCCGGCTGAGCCCACAGGTGTGCACCTGCGTCCGGGCGTAGGCTCGGACGCGGGTACGAAACTGGACACACACCTTAAGGAATCACCTGATGGAGCTCGGTCTCGTCGGTCTCGGCAAGATGGGCGGCAACATGCGCGAGCGCATCCGCCGCGCAGGCCACACCGTCATCGGATTCGACCGCAATCCGGACCTCGCAGATGTCCACAGCCTGGAAGAACTTGTGGGCAAGCTGAAGGGCCCGCGGGTGGTGTGGGTCATGGTGCCGGCCGGTGCCGCCACCCAGTCCACCATCGACGAGCTGGCGGAGCTGCTCGCACCCGGCGACATCGTCGTGGACGGCGGGAACTCCCGCTGGACGGACGACGAGAAGCACGCCGCGGAGCTGTCCGCCAAGGGCATCGGCTTCGTGGACTGCGGTGTCTCGGGCGGCGTCTGGGGCCTGGAGAACGGCTACGCGCTCATGTACGGCGGCGACGCCGAGCACGTCGCCCGCGTCCAGCCGGTGTTCGACGCGCTGAAGCCGGAGGGCGACTTCGGTGCCGTGCACGCCGGCAAGGTCGGCGCAGGCCACTTCGCGAAGATGGTCCACAACGGCATCGAGTACGCCATGATGCAGGCCTACGCCGAGGGCTGGGAGCTGCTCGAGAAGGTGGACTCGGTCACCGACGTGCGCGAGGTGTTCCGGTCCTGGCAGGAGGGCACGGTCATCCGGTCCTGGCTGCTGGACCTGGCGGTGAACGCGCTGGACGAGGACGAGCACCTGGACGGGCTGAAGGGCTTCGCCCAGGACTCCGGCGAGGGCCGGTGGACGGTGGAGGCCGCGATCGACAACGCGGTGCCGCTGCCCGCGATCACGGCTTCGCTGTTCGCCCGTTTCGCCTCCCGCCAGGAGGACTCCCCGCAGATGAAGATGATCGCCGCCCTGCGCAACCAGTTCGGCGGCCACGCGGTCGAGAAGAAGTAACGACACAGCAGTACCGCAACACAGCAGTACCGCAGTACAGCAACACCGCAGTAGCCGGGGGAGGTCGGCGCCGTCATGCACGTTTCGCATCTGTCGCTGGCCGACTTCCGCTCGTACGCCCGGGCCGAGGTTCCCCTCGACCCGGGCGTCACCGCTTTCGTGGGCCCGAACGGTCAGGGCAAGACCAATCTCGTCGAGGCCGTCGGCTATCTGGCGACATTGGGCAGCCACCGGGTGTCCTCGGACGCCCCGCTGGTCCGGATGGGAGCCGACCGGGCCGTGATCCGTGCCGCCGTACGGCAGGGGGAGCGGCAGCAGCTGATCGAGCTGGAGCTGAACCCCGGCCGGGCGAACCGGGCCCGGATCAACCGGTCCTCGCAGGTCAGGCCCCGGGACGTGCTGGGCATCGTCCGGACGGTCCTGTTCGCCCCGGAGGACCTGGCCCTGGTGAAGGGGGACCCGGGGGAGCGCCGGCGGTTCCTGGACGAGCTGATCACCGCGCGCTCGCCCCGGATGGCGGCGGTGCGCTCGGACTACGAGCGGGTGCTCAAGCAGCGGAACACCCTGCTGAAGTCGGCGGCGATGGCCCGGCGGCACGGTGGCCGGCAGGGGGCACCTCCCGGACGGAGTCTGGGGGCGGACCTGTCCACCCTCGACGTGTGGGACCAGCATCTGGCCCGGGCGGGGGCGGAGCTGCTGGCCCAGCGGCTGGACCTGATCGGGGTGCTGCAGCCGCTGGCGGACAAGGCGTACGAGCAGCTGGCGCCGGGCGGCGGTCCGCTGGGGCTGTCGTACCGGGGCAGTGCGGAGCCGGCCGGCGCGCAGTCCCGGGAGGAGCTGTACGAGGTCCTGCTGGCGGCGCTGGCGGAGGCCCGCAAGCAGGAGATCGAGCGGGGCGTGACCCTGGTCGGCCCGCACCGGGACGAGCTGGTGCTGAAGCTGGGGGACCTGCCGGCCAAGGGGTACGCGAGCCACGGGGAGTCCTGGTCGTATGCGCTGGCGCTGCGGCTGGCCTCGTACGACCTGCTGCGCTCGGAGGGCAACGAGCCGGTGCTGGTGCTGGACGACGTGTTCGCGGAGCTGGACGCCCGGCGTCGGGAGCGGCTGGCGGAGCTGGTGGCCGGCGGAGAGCAGGTACTTGTCACCGCCGCGGTGGAGGACGACGTGCCGGGGGTGCTGGCGGGGACCCGGTTCGCGGTCTCGGGCGGAGAGGTGACCCGGCTGTGAGTGACTCCAAGAGCAGCGATCCCAAGAGCAGCGATCCCAAGAGCAGCGATTCCCAGAGAAGCGATTCCACCAGCGAGGAGCCGCGGAAGGCTCCCGAGCCCTCCGGGGTGGATCTTGCCCGGCAGGCGCTGGCGGCGGCCCGGGAGCAGGCGCGGTCCCGCGGCCAGGGCCAGGCGGGCCGCAGGCGCCAGGGCCAGCCGGGGCTGCGGTCCGGTGCCCGCGCGGACGGCCGGGACCCGATGCCGCTGATGGCGGCGCTGGACCGGCTGCGTACGGAGCGCGGCTGGGAGATGCCGATGGCGGTGGCCGGGGTGATGGAGCGCTGGCCGGAGATCGTGGGCCGGGAGATCGCCGTGCACTGCGTGCCGGAGAAGTACGAGGACCACGAGCTGACCGTGCGCTGCGATTCCTCGGCCTGGGCGGCGCAGCTGAAGCTGCTGGCTCCGCGGCTGGTGGCGACGTTGAACAAGGAGCTCGGCCAGGGCACGGTGCGGCTGATCCGGGTGCAGGGTCCGGGTGGCTGGCCGCGCCGGTACGGGCCGCTGCGGGCGCCGGGAAGTTCGGGTCCGGGCGACACCTGGGGATAGTCGGCCAGTGGTGTCCCTCACGGTAGCCGGAGGTTGACAGGCCGAAGCGCTCAATGCCCGCGTGAGCCTCTTTGAGCCCCTTCCTGAATATGGGGAGTCGGCCGAGGGAGGTTCAGGGCGGCACATGCGGACTCAGGGACCCGCAAACCCCCATTCATGTCAGCGCTACCGGTAGACTGGTGGTAAGAACGCAGATCGACGCAGCCGCTCCTGATTGGCATTCCTGCCGGCCCGGAGTACGGCCTGCGCTGTGCCAGAAAGGGCGCTTCGTGGCCGATTCCGGCGACTCCAACGAGAACAACCAGTACACGGCCAGCAACATCCAGGTCCTCGAAGGCCTGGATGCCGTACGCAAGCGGCCCGGCATGTACATCGGCTCGACCGGTGAGCGCGGGCTCCACCACCTCGTCTACGAGGTCGTCGACAACTCGGTCGACGAAGCGCTGGCCGGGCACGCGGACACCATCGACGTGACCATCCTCGCGGACGGCGGCGTGCGGGTCGTGGACAACGGCCGCGGTATCCCCGTCGGCATCGTGCCGTCCGAGGGGAAGCCGGCCGTCGAGGTCGTTCTGACGGTCCTCCACGCGGGCGGCAAGTTCGGCGGTGGCGGCTACGCCGTCTCCGGCGGTCTGCACGGCGTCGGTGTGTCCGTCGTGAACGCCCTGTCGACCAAGGTCGCGGTCCAGGTCAAGACGGACGGCCACCGCTGGACCCAGGACTACAAGCTGGGCGTGCCGACGGCCCCGCTGGCCAAGAACGAGGAGACGGCGGAGACCGGCACCTCGGTCACCTTCTGGGCCGACGGCGACATCTTCGAGACGACCGAGTACTCCTTCGAGACGCTCTCGCGCCGCTTCCAGGAGATGGCCTTCCTCAACAAGGGCCTGACCCTGACGCTGACCGACGAGCGTGAGTCGGCCAAGGCGACCGTCGGCGCGGACTCGGCCGAGGAGGCCGATGACGACAAGGCGCGGACGGTCACGTACCACTACGAGGGCGGCATCGTCGACTTCGTGAAGTACCTGAACTCGCGCAAGGGTGAGCTGATCCACCCCACGGTGATCGACGTCGAGGCCGAGGACAAGGAGCGGATGCTCTCGGTCGAGATCGCGATGCAGTGGAACTCGCAGTACAGCGAGGGTGTGTACTCGTTCGCGAACACGATCCACACGCATGAGGGCGGTACCCACGAGGAGGGTTTCCGGGCTGCGCTGACCTCGCTGGTCAACAAGTACGCGCGGGACAAGAAGCTGCTCCGGGAGAAGGACGACAACCTCACGGGTGACGACATCCGCGAGGGTCTGACGGCGATCATCTCGGTGAAGCTGGGCGAGCCGCAGTTCGAGGGTCAGACCAAGACCAAGCTGGGCAACACGGAGGCGAAGACCTTCGTGCAGAAGGTCGCGCACGAGCACCTCAACGACTGGTTCGACCGGAACCCGAACGAGTCGGCGGACATCGTCCGCAAGGCCATCCAGGCGGCCACCGCGCGCGTCGCGGCCCGCAAGGCGCGGGACCTGACCCGTCGCAAGGGCCTGCTGGAGAGCGCGTCGCTGCCGGGCAAGCTGTCGGACTGCCAGTCCAACGACCCGACCAAGTGCGAGATCTTCATCGTCGAGGGTGACTCGGCCGGCGGCTCGGCCAAGTCCGGCCGCAACCCGATGTACCAGGCCATCCTGCCGATCCGCGGCAAGATCCTGAACGTCGAGAAGGCGCGGATCGACAAGATCCTCCAGAACACCGAGGTCCAGGCGCTGATCAGTGCCTTCGGCACGGGTGTGCACGAGGACTTCGACATCGAGAAGCTCCGCTATCACAAGATCATCCTGATGGCGGACGCCGACGTCGACGGCCAGCACATCAACACCCTGCTGCTGACCTTCCTCTTCCGTTTCATGCGTCCGCTGGTCGAGGCGGGGCACGTGTACCTGTCGCGGCCCCCGCTCTACAAGATCAAGTGGGGTCGTGACGACTTCGAGTACGCGTACTCGGACCGTGAGCGCGACGCCCTGGTGGAGCTCGGCAAGCAGAACGGCAAGCGGATCAAGGACGACTCGGTCCAGCGCTTCAAGGGTCTGGGCGAGATGAACGCCGAGGAGCTGCGCGTCACCACCATGGACGTGGACCACCGGGTGCTCGGCCAGGTGACCCTGGACGACGCGGCCCAGGCCGACGACCTGTTCTCGGTGCTGATGGGTGAGGACGTCGAGGCCCGGCGTTCCTTCATCCAGCGCAATGCCAAGGACGTCCGCTTCCTCGACATCTGAGTCGGCCCGACGCTGACCGTCTGAAAGGATCTGAAGACCGGCAATGGCCGACGAAACCACTCCCACCGCAGAGAACACCGAAGAAGAGGGGCCGCAGCTGCGGATCGAGCCCGTGGGGCTCGAGACGGAGATGCAGCGCTCCTACCTCGACTACGCGATGTCCGTCATCGTGTCGCGCGCGCTGCCCGACGTACGGGACGGCCTCAAGCCGGTCCACCGCCGGGTGCTGTACGCGATGTACGACGGCGGTTACCGGCCCGAGAAGGGCTTCTACAAGTGCGCCCGCGTCGTCGGTGACGTCATGGGTACGTACCACCCGCACGGCGACTCCTCGATCTATGACGCGCTGGTGCGCCTCGCCCAGCACTGGTCGATGCGGCTGCCGCTGGTGGACTCCAACGGCAACTTCGGCTCCCCGGGCAACGACCCGGCCGCCGCCATGCGGTACACCGAGTGCAAGCTGATGCCGCTGGCCATGGAGATGGTCCGGGACATCGACGAGGAGACCGTCGACTTCCAGGACAACTACGACGGCCGCAACCAGGAGCCGACGGTCCTGCCGGCCCGGTTCCCGAACCTGCTGGTGAACGGCAGCGCCGGTATTGCGGTCGGCATGGCGACCAACATCCCGCCGCACAACCTCCGCGAGGTCGCGGAGGGCGCGCAGTGGTACCTGGCGAACCCGGAGGCCTCGCACGAGGAGCTGCTGGACGCCCTCATCGAGCGGATCAAGGGCCCGGACTTCCCGACCGGTGCGCTGGTCGTGGGCCGCAAGGGCATCGAGGAGGCGTACCGGACGGGCCGCGGCTCGATCACGATGCGCGCGGTGGTCGAGGTCGAGGAGATCCAGAACCGGCAGTGCCTGGTCGTTACGGAGCTGCCGTACCAGACCAACCCGGACAACCTCGCGCAGAAGATCGCCGACCTGGTGAAGGACGGCAAGATCGGCGGCATCGCCGACGTCCGTGACGAGACCTCCTCGCGGACCGGTCAGCGTCTGGTGATCGTGCTCAAGCGCGACGCGGTCGCCAAGGTCGTGCTCAACAACCTGTACAAGCACACCGATCTGCAGTCGAACTTCGGCGCGAACATGCTGGCGCTGGTCGACGGGGTGCCGCGCACGCTGTCGATCGACGCGTTCATCCGGCACTGGGTGCACCACCAGATCGAGGTCATTGTCCGCCGGACGAAGTTCCGGCTGCGCAAGGCCGAGGAGCGCGCCCACATCCTGCGCGGTCTGCTGAAGGCGCTGGACGCGATCGACGAGGTCATTGCGCTGATCCGGCGCAGCGACACCGTCGAGGTGGCCCGTGAGGGCCTGATGGGCCTGCTGGAGATCGACGAGATCCAGGCGAACGCGATCCTGGAGATGCAGCTGCGTCGGCTCGCCGCTCTGGAGCGGCAGAAGATCGTCGCCGAGCACGACGAGCTCCAGGCGAAGATCAACGAGTACAACGCGATCCTGGCCTCGCCGGAGAAGCAGCGGGCGATCGTCAGCGAGGAGCTGGCGGCCATCGTCGAGAAGTTCGGCGACGACCGGCGCTCCAAGCTGGTGCCGTTCGACGGTGACATGTCCATCGAGGACCTGATCGCCGAAGAGGACATCGTCGTCACCATCACCAACGGCGGGTACGTCAAGCGCACCAAGACCGAGGACTACCGGTCGCAGAAGCGCGGCGGCAAGGGCGTTCGCGGGACGAAGCTGAAGCAGGACGACATCGTCGACCACTTCTTCGTCTCGACCACGCACCACTGGCTGCTGTTCTTCACGAACAAGGGCCGGGTGTACCGGGCGAAGGCGTACGAGCTGCCGGACGCCGGCCGGGACGCGCGCGGCCAGCACGTGGCGAACCTGCTGGCCTTCCAGCCGGACGAGCAGATCGCGCAGATCCTGGCGATCCGCGACTACGAGGCGGCCCCGTACCTGATCCTGGCCACCAAGGCCGGTCTGGTGAAGAAGACCGCACTGAAGGACTACGACTCGCCCCGCTCGGGTGGCGTCATCGCGATCAACCTGCGCGAGACGGCCGGCGGGGAGGACGACGAGCTGATCGGTGCGGAGCTGGTGTCCGCGGACGACGACCTGCTGCTGATCAGCAAGAAGGCGCAGTCGATCCGCTTCACCGCGACCGATGACGCGCTGCGCCCGATGGGCCGTGCGACCTCGGGTGTGAAGGGCATGAGTTTCCGCGAGGGTGATGAGCTGCTCTCGATGAGCGTGGTCCGGCCCGGTACGTTCGTCTTCACCGCGACCGACGGCGGTTACGCCAAGCGGACGCCGGTCGACGAGTACCGCGTCCAGGGTCGTGGTGGTCTGGGCATCAAGGCCGCGAAGATCGTGGAAGATCGCGGGTCGCTCGTCGGAGCGCTCGTGGTGGACGAATCGGACGAAATTCTGGCAATCACCCTCGGCGGCGGTGTGATTCGTACGCGCGTCAACGAAGTCAGGGAGACCGGCCGTGACACCATGGGCGTCCAGCTGATCAACCTGGGCAAGCGTGACGCCGTCGTAGGTATCGCGCGCAATGCCGAGGCCGGTCAGGAGGCCGAGGAGGGCGATGAGCCCGAGACGGCCGAAGGACAGGCCACCGAGGCCGCCGAGGACATGTCGTCCTCGGCCGGGGAGCAGTAGGAGTAAGACGTGAGTGGAGCCACGGGCGCCGGACCGGCCACGACGGGAGCGAACAGCGCCCGTGGCGCCGCAGCCGACTCCAAGGGTGCACCGGCGACGGACACCCGGGGGTCGGAGCCCCAGCCGTATCATCCGCCGCAGGCGTACGCGGGTCCGGGCGCGGGCCCGGGCGCGCAGCGCGGTGAGCAGGGCCAGGACGGCGGCACGGCCGCCGCCGGCCTGCGCAAGCCGCGTACGGGCGCCCGTACGACGCCCAGGACGCGCAAGGCGCGGCTGCGGGTGGCGAAAGCCGACCCGTGGTCGGTGATGAAGGTCAGCTTCCTGCTGTCGATCGCCCTGGGCATCTGCACCGTCGTGGCCTCGGTGGTGCTGTGGATGGTCATGGACGCCATGGGCGTCTTCTCGACCGTCGGCGGGACCATCAGCGAGGCCACCGGGTCCAACGAGAGCAACGGCTTCGATCTGCAGTCGTTCCTTTCGCTGCCCCGCGTGCTGATCTTCACCTCCGTGATCGCGGTCATCGACGTGGTGCTGATGACGGCTCTGGCGACGCTGGGAGCCTTCATCTACAACCTGTCGGCGGGCTTCGTGGGCGGTGTGGAGCTCACCCTCGCCGAGGACGAGTAGGCCCCTGATCTGCGATTTGGGAACTCCCGGGTCTGTGCGCTAATCTTCAGAGGTCAGCGCGCAGCGCGGAGGGGCTATAGCTCAGTTGGTTAGAGCGCATCCCTGATAAGGATGAGGCCACAGGTTCAAATCCTGTTAGCCCCACAGTACGGTTACGGCCCGGCGGAGATTCTCCGCCGGGCCGTTGCCGTTGGATCTCCGGGTCGTTTTCAGCTCGTTCCCAGGTCACCGATCGGTATCGGTCGGTGTGTATTGTTGGGCGCCAGAAGTCCCCTACGTCAAAGAGAGACGAGGTCGCGCGGTGAAGAAGCTGCTCCTGGTCGCACTGGCCGCCATCGGCGGGCTCCTCGTGTACCGCCAGATCCAGGCGGACCGCGCCGAGCAGGACCTGTGGACGGAGGCGACCGACTCCGTGCCGTCCGGTTCCGGTGTGTGAGACCGAAGGTTGTGACGCGAAGCCCCGGACGCCGCTGCGGCCGGGGCTTTGTGCTGTTCCGGGGCGAAAAGACCCCCCGGTTCCGTTTCGCTAATATTTGAGTTGCGTCAGCAAATTCGGGGTGGGGCGTGATGAGTCGGGTCCGTACAGGGCTGGCGACGGCCGGGGCTGCGGCTCTGTGCGCGGCGGTCACGGCGGTCGCGGCGGGTGCCGCGCCGGGAGCGGCGTACGCGGCGGGTCCGGGCGAGGGATCCGCGTACCGGACGGGCCCGGACAGCCGGCGGATCGAGGGCGGGGCGAACCAGGCGGTGGGGCCCACCCTGGAGCTCGGCCGGTTCTACGAGGACACCCTCGCCCCCGCGCAGGAACGCTTCTACCAGGTGGTTCTGGACGACCGGTCCAGCGTGTACGTCACGGCGGTCGCCCGGCCCGGACAGCAGAGCAAGGTCGCCTACGGGGACGGCCTCGAGGCGATCCTGCTCGACACCAAGGGGAACTCCTGCAGCACGCCGGACGGCGTCAGCTTCGGCTCCGAACAGGCCCGGCCGCTGGCCGACGCGGCCGTCCGGCGGCTGGAGGAGGACGGCAAGTGCCAGCAGGCGGGCCCCTATTACGTGAAGCTGACCCGGACCAGCGCCAAGGACTCCGACCCGGCGCCGTGGCCGGTGGAACTGCACATGATCCGGGAGCCGAAGCTGTCCGGCAGCAACGCCCCGCAGACCGCGCCCAGCGCCTGGCCGTCGGCTCCCGTGACCCAGCCCTCCGACCAGCGGGTGGTGCGCCCCGGCGGCACCGGGTTCAACGATGCGCGGGCCCTGGAGACCGGGGTGTGGGGCGACACCGTGCAGCCGGGACAGACCCGCTTCTACCGGATTCCGGTGGACTGGGGGCAGCAGCTCAGCATCGGCACGGAGCTGACCGGCGGCAAGCTCACCCAGGCCTCCGGGTACGCGGGCAACGGCCTGGTCACCGAGGTGTACAGCCCGGCCCGGCTGATGATCGCCGCCGTGGACGAGTCGTACAACGGCAAGCAGGCGCAGGCGGCCGTCGGGCCGCTGGCCCCGGTGGCGTACGAGAACCGGTACGCGGACGCCCGCGAGGTGCGGCCGGTGCGGACGGCCGGCTGGTACTACCTGGCGGTGACCGTGGACAAGAAGGTCGGTGAGTTCACCGCTCAGGACGTGCCGCTGCAGCTGACCCTGCGGGTGAAGGTCACCGGGACGGCCGTGCCCGGACCCGCGTACGCCGAGAGTCTGTCCGCGGCCGGGTTCGGGGTCGGCGGGGACGACCGGGCCGCCGCCCGGGAGGGGCTGACGGCCCCGGAGGCCGCCGATGCGGCGGACACCCGGTCGACGATGACGGTGGTGGCCGCGGCCGGCTTCGGTACGGGGACGCTGCTGCTGCTCGCCCTGGGCGGGTGGATGCTGCTGGGGCGGCGGTCCGCTACATCCGGATGAGCGCCCAGATGCCCATGGCGTAGCAGGCCAGCGCACCGGCCAGCAGGGACAGCTTCGCCTTGGCGGAGGGGCCGGCGGGGGTCCGGCGGGCCGCGGCCGGCGCAGGTGCAGGTGCCGGGTCCAGCGGCATCGGGGTGGTCCGGACGGGCGGCGCGAGGGGGAAACTGCCGGTCGCCGAGGGCTGCGGGGCCTGCGGGGGCAGGGGCGGTCCGAATCCCGGGTGCGGCGCGGGGTGCGGCTGCCGGGCGGAGGTCCGGGTCTGCTCGGTGTCCAGCGTGGCGCCGGTGTCGGGGCCGGTCTGTGCGGACAGCACGGTGGACTCGGCGGGAACGGATCGGTTCTGCGGCGGGACCGTGGGCGCGGTGGCGGTGCCGGTCGTCGGGGTGCTTTGCGGGCCGAGCGGGCCCTGCGGGCCGAAGCCGGCCGGGAGCGGCCCCAACTGGTCGAAGACCTCGACCGGTTCCGCCCCCGGATCGGCCGGCGGGAGCAGCTCCACGGCCTCGGCGAGGGCCTTGCGGGCGCCTGTGGCGGTACGGAACCGGGCCTGGGGGTCCGGTTGCAGGAGGTTCGCCACGACCTGCCAGACGGGCGCCGGGACGCCTTCGGGGGCCCCGGGGGTGCCGTGGGCGAGGAAGTACTCGACCAGGGCCTGGGAATCGGGTTTGCGGCCCTGCAGGAGGTAGAGGGCGACCAGGCCGACCGCGTAGAGATCGGCCGGGAAGTCGGGTTCGGCACCGAGGAGTTGTTCGGGGGCGAAATAACCCGGCGTGCCGACCACGTAGTTGGTCTCGGTCAGCCGGGGCTCGCCCTTGCGCATGGAGATCCCGAAGTCGGACAGCCGCAGGTGCGGCCGCCCGGATCCGGTGGTCTCCATCAGGATGTTGGCCGGTTTGATGTCGCGGTGGACCACGCCCTCTGCGTGCACCGCCGCCAGCCCGGAGAGCAGCTGGTCGAGCAGGGTGCAGACGAACCGGGGCGGCAGGGCCCCGTAGTCGCCGATGACATGGGCCAGCGAACCGCCGCTGACCAGATCCATGGTGAACAGGACCTTGTCGTCGTCCGCCGCCCAGCTGGCCGGGGCCAGCACGTGCGGGTGGTCGATACGGAGGGCCTGTTCACGCACGAAGCGCAGCAGGGTGTGGGCGTCGCTCTGCAGGAGCACCTTGGCGGCGACGTACCGGCGGCGCCGGTGGTCCCATGCGCGCCAGACGGCGCCGGCTCCGCCGCGCCCGATCGGATCGGCCAGTTCGTACCGGCCGGCGAAGATCTCACCCATCCGCTGTGCCCGTCCCCCGTGATCTCTGCCGCGTGCCGTCAGTTCTGGTGGGCCTCGTAGTGGGCGACCGCGTCGGCGGTGCGTCCGGCTCCGTACACCCGGAGGAACTCTGCCAGTTCCGGATGGCTGGGGGCGAGGGTGTCCGCCGCGTCGATGATGTCCCCGGCCGCGGAGACCGAACGCAGCAGCGACTGGATCTCACGGACCACGCGCTTGACGGTGGGAGCTCCGGAACCGGTCGCGGTCTGGCCGCTGTTGCTGAGGACCGAGCCTCCCTGGGTCTTCTTGATCTCGTCCATGCGGTCGGTGGCCTCGGCGGCGCTGACGCTGCCGTCGGAGACCTGTCCGGCCAGGTCCTGGAGTGCCTGGACCCGCTGGACCACGGCCGGGTTCCCGATCTTCGCGCGCTGGCCGCTCATCAGCTGGGAGAGCATGGGCGCGGACAGTCCGAGGACGGCAGCGAGGCGTGCCTGGTTCAAGCCGAGATCATCTATGAGCCGGCGGAAGAGCGCCCCGAGCGGCTCCCCGTACCAGCTGCGCTGAAGTTCTCTGGCTCTGGCGGTGGCCTCTTGCTGTACTGCGTCCACTCTTACTACTCCCCTTCGCTGGTGCGAACCTCGCGAGCATCTTACGGAGAGTGGTCGCGGGACGGGAGTCCCTATCATTTTGCGAGATCAGGGGGTACACCCGGTACTCTGGTCTGCGGACGCGGCCACACCTGCACGGGTGGGGGTCTCATCCGCTTTTCCCGGGGCCTTAGCTCAGTTGGTAGAGCGCTGTCTTTGCATGGCAGATGTCAGGGGTTCGACTCTCCTAGGCTCCACAGAAGGAACGCCCTCCTGACCTGCGGAAACGCAGGTCAGGAGGGCTCTTTTGTTTCCTCTGGTGGGCACATGGTGGGCACATCCGGTCGATTACCGTCGTCCCATGGCCTACATCGAAACCAAGGAGCGAAGGGGCGGAGACCCCACGTTCGTCGTCCGCTGGCGCGCAGCCGGAGCCCGAAACGGCAAGCGAGAGTCTGAGTCGTTCGACGATCTCCCGTCCGCTGAGAAGTTCCGAGACCTCGTGAAGGCGCACGGGGAACACTGGCCGCCTGGGTGGACCCGAGGTCACGGTTTCGTTGCAGACCGGCGCCGCAAGGAGACGATGTTCGAGCCCTTCGCGCTCGCCTACGTCGACCGCCTCACCGGCATTCAGGGCGACACGCGCAGTAAGTACAAAAAGGAAATACGGGAGAACATGGCTCCCTGGTTCGGTCCGTACTCCGTGGAGGACGGCGAGGGCAGCATCGTCCGGACCATGATCCAGGACTGGGTCAACGACCTGGAAGCCGGACGCCTCGCTCCGCTCGACCCCCGCGACCGGAATCCCCGGACCGCGTACGCACCGAAGACCGTCCAGAACAAGCACGGCCTCCTCAGCGCCATCATGCAGTCCGCCGTGGACGCAGAACCGTCACTGCGGGCCTCTAACCCGTGCGCGAAGACTCGTTTGCCCCGGCTCGACGGGGCGGAGGACGAAGAGGAGATGGTCTTCCTCGAACGGGACGAATGGGCCTGGATCTACGAATGCCTCCGTGACGACGCCAAGGATCTTGGCGAGACCATCGCGGAGACCGGATTCCGGTGGGGCGAGGCCACCGCGCTCCAGCCCCGTGACCTCCGACGACGCAACGGCCGCCCGGCCATCCGTGTCCAGCGGGCATGGAAGAAGGACGAGGACGGCAAGTCCATCCTCGGCCCCCCGAAGACCCGGAAGTCCCGCCGCACCGTCGTCATCACTCACAAGCTGGACCGGATGCTGCGGCGCCGCGCCAAGGGGCTGGCCCCCGATGCCCTGATCTTCACCGGCCCCGAAGGTGGCAAGTGGGACCCGGGTACCTTCCGCCGCCTGCGCTGGGTGCCGGCGATCGAGCTGGCCGCGGAGAAGTACGGACTCATCAAGCGACCGCGCATCCATGATCTCCGTCACTCTCACGCATCGTGGCTGATCGCCGCGAAGGTTCCCCTGCCGGCGATCCAAGGACGGCTTGGACACGAGTCCATCACCACCACCGTGGACCGCTACGGCCACCTCCTGGACGCCTTGGACGACGAGGTCATGGCCGCCATCGAATGGGCCATGGACCCGACCGCCCCGCTGCCGGGCTTCTTGGAGCGCTCCGGCCTGGCAGCCGCGACGGACGGACTCCCCCACGTTCCCCGTCAGCTCTCGGGGCTGGCCCAGGAGACCTGGAAGGATGCCAGCGCCGTGCCACAGGACGGCGTGGAAGAGGGAGACGACCCGGTCTTCGTCGTCACGCTGGGCGGCCGGGAGGTGCCGTTCGCGGACTGTCAGCACGCGCAGGACGTTGCGGACCAGTGGAACGACGATCACGAGGACGAGATCGCGACCATGCGGGCGGACGGCTGGCCAGAGGAGGAGATCGCCCGCCGAGGAGCCCTCGGCCCAGAGGAACGCGAGCGGTGGATCGGTGGCGGCTCCGTCTGGACCCGGATGCCGGAGAGGCAGTTCGTGTACTCCGCTCTGGCGTCGTACGAAGCCGAGGGCACCTTGACCTACGAGCCGCTTCCGGTGAGTGGCCGGTGGACGTGGGAGTTCGAGCACGACGGCTTCACCACGAGGGCCGCGGAGTTCCGGACGGAGCTCCGCCCTGGTGGCAGCACCGAGGCACACGCTCGGGGAATCAACAGGTCGGCGGTGTCCCGTGCCTTTGAGCAGGCCCGTGTGGAGGCTCTGGAGGCGTGCTCCAAGCACCCAGACGCTGATCTCACCAGCACGCAGGCATGACGAGGTAGCCCACCTCGTCACCCGAAGAGGCGTGTCCTTCATCACAACAAGTTCGGCCCGCTCCTGTCGAGGAGCGGGCCGAACTCGTCTGTGCTTCGCAGGGGAAAACCGTCGGTCGCCTCAGCCCACGACTTCGGAGGTGGGGTAGCAGACGGTTTGCCACCGATCGGGTGCGTCAGTCTGCGACCAGCCGTTGACGGTGTCGGACTTCCCTCGCTCCCGCGGGTCGATGATGAACCCGTTCTCGATCAAGCGATGACCGAACGACGCGGGGGCGAAGCCGGAGTCCGCCGGACCCAGGTCCCGGGCGACGAGTAGCCGTACGGGGTTGGGGTCCTCGACGCGAACCTCCTGCTGTCCCGCGGAGGCGAGCGGGGCCACGATCAGGCGCCAGCGTCCTTCCTGTATGTACACGAGGGCGCGGTGCGGGCCGGTGGGTGTCACGTTCTCTCCCAAGCTGGATCGGTCTGGTGGCGATCGGTCGTCACCAGAGACTGAGGGGGCGCCCTGCTGCGATCGCCGCCCGGATGCGCGCGGCGATCTCCGCCGTGGGCTCCCCGCCCTCTCGGCCGGCCCGGATGGCGGCGCCGATCGCGCGGGAGCGGCCGGCCGGGCCGCGCAGGTCCGCAAGGGGGCTGCCCGGGTCCCTGCGGCGAGCTAGCCATTCCGCCCGGTTCTCCGCCGCCGTGCCCAGCCGGAGGTGCGTCGGCTGCTGGCAGGAGTGGTTGTCGCACGTGTGGCAGACCGTCGGGCTGTCGGTCCCCCAGCCGAGGCGCGGGATCACGCCGTGCGCGAGCTGGTACCCGTACAGGTGGCCCGGCGCTGTGCCCCGTCGCGTTCTGCCCGGCCGCGAGGCGGCTCTGAAGCTGGCGTGACCGGTGCTGGAGATCCCGCCGAAGAAGAACCAGCAGTCCTCGGTTGACGAGGTGCGGTAGACCTTGGCCCAGTAGCGGGCCTGAACGGACTCGTCGGCCAGCCAGACCGACCACTCGGTAGCCGGTATGCGCACGGGCGTTGGCTCACCGATGAGGGCAAGCTGCTCATCAACGTGAGCGGGCCCGGACCCCTTCACCGCCGCGAGCGGGAAGAGTCCGGACCCGAGGTCGTTCTCAGGCGGCATCAGCCCGGCTGCCGTCTGCCGTGACGACCGGGTTCGGGGCGTCCGAGGTCGCGGAGTTCGCCGCATCCGCCCGAGGCTTACGGGTTCGGGGGGTGCGGGGCCGCTCGGCGCGGGCCCGCAGCGATTCGATGATCTCCTTCGCCCGAGCGGCGGTAACAGGCTTCGCCTCGCGTTCCAGCTCCTCCGCCGGGACGCCCAGCAGTTCCGAGACCAACTCGGCGTCGTTGTCGAACAGTCGCAGGACTACAGCAGCAGCCTCCCGCGCCGTGACATCGGCCTCCTCCTTCGCCTTAGCCGCCTTCACCGCGGCATCACGCGCGGTCAGCGCGCTCTCGGCGGCCATCTCCCGCGTCTTCGCCTTCACCGCTTCAGCAGCGCGAACCCGCCGCCGCAGCTCCGACGCGCTCACCGGTCCTGCCGAATTCGTGCTCACCCGTGCCCCCAGTTCTGTTCGAAAAGACTGCTCGTCGCGCGCACCGTAGGCACAGGTCCGCGGACATCTCGAACCACGAGTTCGTTGGGTGCCGGCGAGGGCGGAAAGGCTGCCTCCGGCGGGTCCTCCTCGGAGGGGGTGGGGGCTGGTCGGTCGAGTGCCGCGCCGTCGTGGT